>SIAT01000002.1 GCA_009691645.1 Pedosphaera sp.
CGGTCTGCCGGTCTTTTCGCCGGATGGCAAAAAACTCTGCTGGACTTCGAATCGCACCGGAGACAACAAGTCGCAGCTTTTCCTCGCCGACTGGAATCACGAGGCCGCGCTCGCCGCGCTCAAAGCCGCGCCGCCGCGCGCTGCAAAACCAATCGCCGCTGTCACCAACGCCCCACCCGCAACGCAAACGAACAACGTGACGCCGCCCTCCGCGAAACTCTCGCCGGAGATCCGCGCGGGCGATTTGCGGCGGCACGTGGATGTGCTCGCATCCGAGAAGCTCGAAGGCCGCATGACCGGCACGCGTGGTACGCAGCTCGCCGCCGATTATCTTGTCGCGTGTCTGAAAGAAGCGGGATTGCAGCCGGCCGGTGAAAGCAACACATGGTTTCACTCCTACGAATTCACCGCCACCACCGCCATCATCACAAACCAGACGAAGCTCACGGCCATTGCAGCAGATGGAAGGGAAACGTCGCTCCAACTCGGCCGCGATTTCCGGCCGTTCAGTTTCTCGGCCAGTCAAAGCACCGAGAGCGAGTTGGTGTTCGGCGGTTACGGATTGTCCATTACCAGCGGCCATGACGTGACCGATCCGTTCGGCGGCGTGAACGTCTCGAACAAGGTCGTGCTCTTGCTCCGCTACTGGCCGCCGACCAAAGATGAGAAGCTTGCGGGCGAGCGGCGCAACGCGGCGGGGTTGATTCAGAAAGCGCAGGCAGCCAAACAACGCGGGGCAAAAGGTCTGCTCATTGTTGCCGGCCCCAACTCGGAGAACGCCGGCCGGCTCGCGCCGTTCGATGTGGGCAGTGGCAACGCGGGCATTCCCGCCGCGAGCATCACCGGTGAAGCCGCCGAAAAGCTGCTCGCATCCAGCGGTAAGACGCTCAAGCAACTGCAGGACGCCGTTGATCAAGGCGCAACAAATACACCGACTGCCTTCGTGTTGCCCGGCGTGAAGATCAAACTTACCGCTGAGCTGACGCGTGAGAAGAAAACCGATCGCAACGTGCTCGCGTTGCTGCCGCCGGGGCGAAAATCCGCGACGAACGAGTATGTGATGCTCGGCGCTCACTACGATCACCTCGGTCGCCGTCTTGTTCCGCCGCCGCAGGGGAAGACGGGCCCCGACACGGAGGACATCCATTTCGGCGCGGACGACAACGCCTCGGGCAGCGCGCTCGTGCTTGAGTTGGCCGCGGTACTCGCCGAGGAGCGGCGCAAGAATCCGGATGCTTTCCCGCGCGGCGTGCTGTTTGGATTCTGGTCGGGCGAGGAGATCGGGCTTCTTGGCTCGGCGAAGTTCGCCGAGAAACCGACGTTGCCGCTGACGAACATCACGGCTTACTTGAACTTCGACATGGTAGGCCGACTGCGGAACAACAAGCTGATCATGCAAGGGCTGGCGTCGTCAGCCGGTTGGAAGCGGCTTATCGAGAAGCGCAATGTCGCCGCCGGTTTCAGCCTGACGCTGCAGGACGATCCGTTCCAACCGACGGACACGACGTCGCTTTATCCGAAAGGCATTCCTGTGCTCGCCCTTTTTACCGGTTTGCATGAGCAATACCACAAGCCCTCCGACACCGCGCTCACGCTCGAGTACGTAGGCGGGGAGCGCGTCGGGAAGTTCGCACAGCAACTCACGCTCGACCTCGTGCAACTGCCCGAGCGGCTCGCGTACGCGAAGGTGGAACGCGGCGGTGCCAGTCGCGGTCAGCGCGAAGGTCTGCGCGCTTACATCGGCACCATTCCCGATTACGGGAGCGACATAAAAGGGCTTCGGCTTTCCGATGTGCGCGCCGGTGGTCCCGCGGCCAAGGGCGGACTGAAAGGCGGCGACGTGATCACCGAGTTCAACGGAAAAAAAGTGGAGAACATCAATGACTATACGGCTGCGATTGATGGCGTGAAAATCGGGCAGCCGCTGAAGGTCATCGTGCAACGCGACGGGAAGCGTCTGGAATTGAACGTCACGCCCGAGGCGCGGAACTAGCAGCGCAGCGAGGCTCGTTCGCGCCAATCAGTTGGCCAGCGAGCGATACAGTTCGCGCAAGCGATTGCCATCGAGACCAGGCGTGTCGCGGTCGAGCAGCCAAGTGATATCTTCCTTCGCGCCCGTTTTATCGCCGGACTGGGCGCGAAGCAGCGCGCGATTCAGCCGTTCGCCAGCGGCATCGGGCGAGAGCGCGAGCAACGCATCGAGATAATGCAGTCCGCCTTGAGGCGCCTCGCCGGCATTCGTGATTCCGACGAGATTGCGTAGCATCCGCACGATGATTTCGCGTTTGGTCGTCGGCTTGAGATGTTCCTCGCGCAACGCGCCACCGGTGTTAGCGCGAGCAATCTCCGCCGCGTCGGTTTTGCTGAGCTTCTTGCCGCCCTCATACACATCAATCAATTGTCCTTTGCCAGTCTTGGGACGATGTTCGACGACGAAATGGCTTGGCAGGGGAATGCCGACGACTTCCGGCACACCGCTGCGCCGCGCGAGTTCCATGTAGAGCACGGCGAGCGTGATGGGAATGCCTTCACGGTCATCCATCACCTCGTTGATGTAGCTGTTGGCGCGATTGTAGTAATCGCCGCGGCTGCCGTGGAAGCCGCTCTCCGCGAAGAGGAATTTTGAGAGGAGATCGAGCCTCGCGTCCGGCGTCGCGTCCTTCGGCATCTTCGCGCTGGCCTGTTTGGAAAGCTCGTCGAGCTCGCGCTGGTAATGCGCGAAGTCCAATTCGGCGTTATCGAGTTTGGCCACGAGCAGCGCGGCGTGGAAGAGATCGATTTTCTCCTCTGGTTGGGCGAGGGATCGAAGCAACTCGGCTTGAACGCCACTTTGATGAACAGCCGCGGCGAGCCGCCGCAATTGCGCGGCCTGCTTCTCCATCCGCTTGGCGCGTTCGCGCAACAGGGATTGGTTCGCGTCGGACTTTCCTTGCAACGCGCCGATCAACAGAGGATCAAGCGCGGCATCCGGCGCGAGGGATTCGATTTGTTTCTCCAGCCCGGCGTTCAGGGCGACAGGTGCCCCGGTCGGTTGCAATTTAGCGGCGACGTGGAATTGCTTGAACTCGGCTTTCGTGTTGCGAAATTTCGCGAGACCGGCTTTGCCAGCGAGCAATCCGTCATCCTCGATCTCCAACACAAGCTGGTCATTCACGTAACCGAAGATTTTCCCTTTCTCATGCCGGACCTTCAGCGTGTTCCAATCGCCGGGGCGATAGTGTGGTGTCGCAATTTCGCCGAGGATGGTCCACTCGAAAACAGTCGGGCCATCAAACCGCGTGAGCCGGATTTTGCCGGCGGTGGGATAGAATCCATAATGTTTGTCCGCACCATCGGCTGCGAAGGCGAGTCCCGCCGCGCCCGCTTCATCGTCGAGCTTCACCGTGACGGCGACTTCGTAAGCCGGCGTCGGCACGGGGCGTTGGGAGAGACAGAGAGAACGGCCGCCGAAACCTTTGCCCGTTCCCTCGACGAGAATCCGCCCGCCGCGCTGGCTCCAGCGCGCCTCGAGCAGCGTCTGCCAATCGGCGGGATTGAGGGCGCCGATGGTCAGCCAGCGGCTCATCGGCACGGGGTTCGGCTTGGCTAGGAGCGGTTTAAGCGCATTCACCGGCATTGCGAAACCGAGGTTCGGCGTGAGTGTGGATTTGAGCGTCATCACGCCCTGCACGCGCCCTTGCAAATCGAGCAATGGCCCGCCGCTGTTGCCGGGCTCGACGGGAATGGCGACCTGAATCATCTCGCTGAACTCGAAGTCGCGCTTGGCCGAGACGACCCCGGCCACCACGCTGCCGCGCAAACCAAGCGGGTTTCCGATAGCCACGACGGCGTTGCCTTGCACGAGCTTGTCGGAGTCGCCCACGGGTAGTGGCTTGAGATCTTTCGCTTCGATGCGCAGCACCGCTAGGTCGAGCTTGCGGTCCCAAGCGTGAATCTCGACGACATCGAACTTTTTCCCATCAGCGAGTTGCACCGTGATAGGCCGGGCTTCGCCGATGACGTGGAAGCTGGTCGCAATCAATCCATCGCCGACGACAAAGCCGGTGCCGGTGCCATCAATCGCATTGCCACGGCCACCGTGGAGGACGGTGACGACTGACGCGCGCGCCGTGGTCGCGATCTCCTCCACCGATTTCGCGGTCGCAGCAGCCGGCGCGTTGGTTCGCGTGGTGGGATTACTTTTTTCGGCTGCGGAAAGCAGCGTAGCCGCAGAGAAGAAGAGCGCAACGATGGCGGCGAATCCGTTCATACATCGCAGAGTTCGATGGCTTGCGCGAGCGAAGCGATTTTGTCGCGCACAGGAATGAACTCCTGTCCGACGTAGCCCTGATAGCCCGTCTCGACGATGGCTTTCATGATGGGGCGATAGTTGATTTCCTGCGAATCATCGATCTCGTTGCGACCGGGATTGCCGGCGGTGTGATAGTGCCCGATCCAATCCTTGTGCTGCTTGATCCGCGCGATGACATCGCCGTGCATGATCTGCACGTGATAGATGTCGAAGAGCACTTTCAACCGCTCCGAACCGATGCTCCGGCAGATCTCGACTGAACGATCGATGTCGTCACAGAAATAATCGGGGTGACCTTTCATCTCCACCGCCACGCGCGAATTGAGCATCTCGAGACAGAGGGTCACCTTCTTCTTCTCAGCATAGCCGACGATCTTCTTCAAACCCGCGATCATGTTGCGCGTCGCGACTTCGTCGCTGAGGCCGCGGCGAAAACCGGAGAAGGTGATGACGCTCGGCACACCCGCGGCGGCGCACTCGTCGATCCGCGTTTGAAGGAGAGTGATGCATTCGGCGTGCTCTTCCGTGTGTGCGAAGCCTTTGGCGAACCCGTGGCTGCTGGCGATAGCGCAGGCGAGGCCGTGTTGCTTGAGCAACGGCCAGAACTTCGGCGCGATCAACTCGACGGACTTCAATCCCAGCCGCGCAGAGTCGGCGATCAGTTCCGCTTCCGGCATCGGCTTGAAACACCACGGCACGACTGATTGCTTGATGCGCCCGTGTTTCACTTTCGATTCGGCTGAGATTTTCTCTGCCGCGTGGAGCGATGGGCCGGAGACGATTCCAACCGCGGCCGTGGCGGCCAGGCCGAACGCTTGGCGGCGGTTCAGCAGACCAGACAGAGCGGGGGAGTTCGTTTGTTTTTTCATCACGGCAGTGTCCGTGAACGGTGTGGTTTGGCAAGCCGCAATCTGTGCCTGCGTGCTTGCCGTCCACTCATAAAAAAGCTCTAGTTGGCGAATGTCTTGGCGCTGGCACATGGCCGTCCTGTTTGCATTCGCCTTCACGGCACCTGCGGCTGAAATCTCTTTCCGAAACGATGTTCTGCCAATCCTATCCAAGGCCGGTTGCAACTTGGGATCCTGCCACGGCGCTGCGAACGGCAAGAACGGTTTCAATCTTTCCCTTCGCGAAGAGAACCCGGCGGCGGATCATCTCGCACTGACCACCGACATCTCCGGTCGGCGCGTGAATCGTGCCGCGCCCGATCAGAGCCTGCTTCTGCTCAAGGCCACCGCGCTGGTGCCGCATGAGGGACAGGAACGTTTCAAAATCGACTCGCGCGAATACCGCGTGCTGCGCGATTGGATCGCGGGCGGATTGAAGGACGATACGGGCAAGGCGACGAAACTCACGCGACTCGCCGTCACTCCCAATGAGAAGATTCTCGTCGGCAAAGGCGAAGCCGTGCGTCTCAAGGTTGAAGCCACTTTTGCCAACGGCGACCGGCGCGATGTGAGTGACCTCGTCGTTTACGAGCCAGTGACCACGCTCGTCAATGTTTCAGCCGACGGCGTGGCGCGGGCGAACGGTGACGGCGAGACGGTGGTGCTGGTTCGTTTCATTGATCGACAGACGCCGGTCCGGTTGGCGTTCATCCCCGATCGCGCGCGTGTCTGGTCGCAACGTGAAAAGCCGCTGAACTACATCGACCGGCACGTCTTCGACAAACTCCAGCGACTGCGTCTGCAGCCGGCTGTGAAATGCAGCGACGAGGCGTTCATCCGGCGTGTTTCCCTCGATCTGCTTGGAATTGTGCCGATGCCGGAAGAGGCGCGGGCGTTCGCCGCCGACACCGCGCCGGACAAGCGATCGAAGTTGGTGGAGCGCCTGCTCGTCCGTCCCGAGTTCGCCGATTATTGGGCGTTGAAATGGGCCGACCTTTTCAAGGTCGAGCGCCGTGCGCTGGATGAGCGCGGGCTGAAGTTTTTCCACGGTTGGCTCCGAGAGAGCGTGGCGCAAAATCTGCCCCTGAACGAGTTCGCGCGCGAGTTGCTGGCCTCGCGCGGTAGCACTTACACGAACGCGCCGTCGAATTTCTACCGCGCCCATCGCACTCCGGTGCTGCGGGCCGAAGCCGCGGCGCAGGTTTTCCTCGGCCTGCGTCTTCAGTGCGCGCAATGCCACAACCATCCTTACGACCGCTGGTCGCAGGACGATTACCATAACTGGGCCGCCGTCTTTGCGCAGGTGGACTACAAGATCATCGAGAACAAGCGCACGGATAAAAACGACCAGCAAGAGTTCGTTGGCGAGCAGATTGTTCTCATCAATAACAAGGGGGAGCATCTCAACCCGCGGATCCGCTCGGCGGCCACGCCGCGGTTGTTGGGGGTGGCCGAGGAGAAAATCGGACTGACAGGTGACTCGCTTCGGGCCGCAGCCGATTGGGTGGCGGATCCGGCGAACCCGCTCTTCGCGCGCGCGCAGGTGAACCGCATCTGGTTCCACCTGATGGGCCGCGGGTTGGTGGATCCGGTGGATGACTTGCGCCCGACAAACCCACCGTCGCACCCCGAGTTGCTCGACGAACTGGCGGCGGACCTGGTGAAGAGCCGCTTTGATTTGCGCCACCTCATTCGCCGGATCACAGCGTCGCACACCTATCAATCCGGCGCCGAATCAAGCCTCGCCTCCGCGTCCGATGCTGTTCATTACGCCTATTGTCTGCCGCGCTCGCTCGCAGCCGAGCAGTTGCTTGACTCCCTTTCGCGCGTGATCGGCGCACCGATCGAGATGAGCGAACTGCCCCTCGGCCAGCGCGTGGTGAAGCTCGCCGGGCCGGTGAGCGACCGTAAAAAGGACGACGCGGAGAAGTTCCTGACCGTCTTCGGCAAGCCGCCGCGCTTGATGAACAGCGAATGCGAACGGCTCAGTGATCCGACGTTGGGGCAATCATTCCAGATGATGAGCGGCCCGGTCGTCGCCTCGATGATTATGCAATCCGACAATCGCTTGGGCCGGCTCCTCGCCGCGAACAAGAGCAACGCGGAAATCGTCGAAGAACTGTCGTGGGCCGCATTGGGCCATGCGCCGACGGCGGCCGGCCGCGCTGGATTTGCACGGCATTTGGCCGCGGCAAAAGATCGCCGTGCCGCGCTGGAAGACATCCTGTGGGCTTTGGTGAACGCCAAAGAATTCGTGTTGCGGAATTGAGTTGCGATGAAAAGCGGATTTCTAAATCAAGCGCTGGCTCGCCGGCACGCAATCAAGGTTGGTGGCCTTGGATTGCTGGGGTTGACGTTGCCGAAGATTCTGGCGGCCGAGGCGGCCAAGCCCGCGAAAACCGCGCGCATCAAGTCGGTTGTTTTTCTCTTCCAATGGGGCGGCCCGAGCCACATCGACATGTTCGATATGAAACCGGACGCGCCCTCGACTCATCGCGGTCCGCACAAGCCGATTGCCTCCAACGCCGATGGCATTCAGGTCTCCGAACATCTGCCGCGCGTGGCGAAGGTGATGAACAAGGTGACGCTCATTCGCAGCGTTCATCACACGATGAAGAACCACAATTCCGCGGGGTACTACGCGCTTACCGGTCATGCACCGCCGAGTGACGACCAGCGCCTGCGCGATGGGCTGGAACTGTTTCCCGCCTACGGCTCGATGGTGGATCGCCTCGTGCCCAGTCGCAATGGGACGCCGACCTCCGTGGCTTATCCGCACGTGGTGCGCGATGGCTCGGTGACGCCCGGCCAGCACGCAAGTTTCCTCGGCAAAGCGCACGATCCGCTGCTCGTCACGCAGGATCCGAATGTGCCGGGTTTCGCCCTGCCGGAGTTGAGCCTGCCCGCTGGCATCAGCTACGAGCGGATGACCGCGCGACGGGAGTTGCAGAAGCTCGTGGACGCGCAGTCGCGTTTGATGAGCACCTCGCCGCTGGCCCGCGGGATTGACGACTATTACGAAAAAGCGGTGGCGATGTTGCAGAATGAAAAGTGGCGCAACGCCTTTGACATCGCGAAGGAACCGGAGAAGGCGCGCGAAGCGTATGGCCGCACGACCTACGGACAAAGCTGCCTGCTGGCGCGTCGACTGGTCGAGGCAGGCACGAAGTTTGTGACCGTTTATTTCTCGGACACCATCGGCGGCCAGCGCACCGAGTCCGGTGGCTGGGACACGCACGGTTTCAATAACACGCGGATGTTCCCGATTGTGGAACAGTACCACCTGCCGATCACCAACCAGACGCTGCCGGTTTTCCTGAATGACCTCGAGTCGCGCGGATTGCTCGACACGACGCTGGTGGTCTGGATGGGTGAGTTCGGCCGCACGCCCAAAATCAACTCGAACATCAGCCGCGATCACTGGCCGCAATGTTATACCGTGATGCTGGCCGGCGGCGGCGTGAAGAACGGCTACGTGCATGGCGCGTCGGATTCCCGAGGCGAATATCCAGCCGACAAACCGGTGCGGCCGGACGACATCGCCGCGACGGTGTACCACCTGCTTGGCATCCCGCCACACAGCGAAGTGCGCGACGTGAACAACCGCCCACTGTCGGTCACCAGCGGCAAAGTCATCGAAGAAATTCTCGCCTAACGCGTCCGGCCAGAAACCATCAACCCACCAAAAACTAATGAACACCGCACCAACAACTGCTCCGATTGTGCCAGTGACGTGTCCCGCCGTAAATTCCTCCGCACCGCCGCTGTGGCTGTCGCCGCCGCCGGCGCCGCGCCCATCCTGCCGGCCTTCGCCAAAGAGGCTGTGAAGAAATCGGATTCCGAGACACTCGTCACAACGCTCTACAAGAGCCTGAACGAAGCGCAGCGCAAAGATCTCTGTTTCCCCTTCGACCACAAGCTGCGCCTGGAGGTGGACAACAACTGGCACATCACTCCCAAAGGCATCGCCAACGCGCTCGCCGCCGATCAGCAGGCGATGGTGAAGGAGATTTTCATGGGACTGCACAGCGCGGAGTACGCCGAGGCCGTCTACAAGCAGGTGGAACACGACAGCGGCAATGCGGGTTTCGGCAGCAGTTCCATCGCGCTCTTCGGCGAGCCGGGCACGGGCAAGTTCGAGTTCGTCCTCACCGGTCGCCATTGCACGCGCCGGTGCGACGGCGATTCAGTGGAGGGCGCGGCGTTCGGTGGTCCCATTTTCTACGGGCACGCGGCGAAGGGTTTCAACGAGAAGGCCGATCACGAAGGGAATGCGTATTGGTACCAGGCCAAACGTGCGAACGAGGTTTATCAAGCGCTCGATGGCAAGCAACGTCAGCTCGCGTTGCTCGGTAAATCACGCGGCGAGAATGGCAACGAAACGATAAAGCTCACCGGCCAAAAGACGGGGTTGGCGGGCTTGCGCGTGGGCGAGATGGGTCGAGACCAGCAGGCGCTCGTCCGCAAGGTGATGGGCGATGTGCTCGCGCCTTTCCGCAAGAAAGACACCGACGAGGCGATGAAACTTGTCGAGGGGAACGGCTTCGAAAATCTGCATCTCTCCTTCTACAAAAACGAGAACATCGGCGAGGACGAAGTGTGGGATGTCTGGCAGATCGAAGGGCCGTCGATGGTCTGGTACTTCCGCGGGAAGCCGCACGTCCACGTCTGGGTCCACATCCGCGACAAGGCATGATGTCGCTCGTGCTGTTAGTGGCGGTTGCGTTCGCCGCCGTTCTGCTCCTCGCCGCCATCGGTGCTGGCATTTACTTCGCCACGCGCAGCAAGAACGATGAAGAAGGCGGCGGCGATTGAATCGGCGTCCGGAGACTAGGCGAACAGCTTCTCCGCCGGCCGGCCGAAGTCGGTGATGGGCACCGGGCGGTCGTCGGGCGTGTAGAGGCGCTTGTGCGGGTTGATCCCGAGCGCGCAATACATCGTGGCGTGGTAATCGGGCATCGTGAGCGGGTGCTCGGCGATCTTGCCACCGCCGTCGTCCGTCGCGCCAACGACCTGCCCGCTGCGCAATCCGCCACCCGCCAGCACGCTGGTGAAACCCTGCGACTGGTGGCCGCGCCCACCGCGGGAATCAAATCCCGGCGGCCGGCCGAACTCCGTGGCGATGACCACGAGCGTTTTCTCCAGCAACTTGTGCCGTTCCAAATCGAGCACCAGCGTGGCGAATGCTCTGTCCAGTTCCTGGATCAACTTGTGTTGATCGCGCTGGCCTTCGTTGTGTGTATCCCATCCGGTGCCGTTGATGAAATTGAGGTTGAAGGAGACCTCGACGAAACGGACGCCCGATTGCACGAGTCGACGCGCGAGCAGACAGCGCTGGCCAAACTCGCCGCCGTAATTTTCGCGCAGCGTCTTCGGTTCGTGCGCGAGGTCGAAGACGTTCATGAACTCGGGGCCGGCCATCTTGAACCCGCGCCGGCTGATTTCGCTTTGAGCCGCAGCGGCTTTGTCGGCCGGGTTGCGCCGCGCGAGTTCCTTTTGCCACGCGCCAAGAAGACCTTCGCGGCGTTGCTGTCGGGCGATATCCACATCGGGCGGCCGGATGAGGCCGTTCGGACCCGTTTCCAATTGCGTGAGATACACGTAGCCGTGCTGCGGCCCGAGGAAGCCGGGATCGCGCGCGATGTTCGGATAACCCATCACCACGTAGGGCGGCACGCTCTCGGAGCGCGGGCCGAGTTGATGCGCGACCACCGAGCCAATGGAGGGATAGACGACCGTCTCGCTCGGTTTGCGCGCGGTGTGGACGAGGTAGGTCGCCGCGCCGTGCTCGGCCGATTGCTCGTGCGAAAGGGAGCGAAGCAGCACGCAGCGATCGAGCACCGCGGCGGTTTGGCGAAGGTGCTCGGTGACTTTCACGCCCGGAATCGCCGTGTCGATGGTGTTGTAGGCGCAACCGGAAACCTTCTTGCCGTCGCCGCGTCCCTTCGGATCGAACGTATCAATCTGCGCCATGCCGCCGCCCATCCAGAGGAAGATGCAGGCCTCGGCTTTGCCCTTCGGCACGGGCTTCGCAGTGTCGGCGAGACCAGCCAACGGCGCGGCGAACGCGGTGGCGGCGCTGGCTTTTAGAAACTCGCGGCGGTTCAGATTCATCTGAAAAATGCGTTACGGCACCAGAATGAATTCAGGCGTGTTGAGTAGTGACCAGAGGAAATCTTCATAGCGCTCGCGGAACTCGGGCCGGAGCCGTTTTGTCGGCTCGTCGCCCATCCGCAACCGCCGCTCCTCCTCCATGCGGATAGCGTTGGCCTCGGTGCTGAGATGGTTCGCCCAGCCGATGCGGTTGTCAGGGCGAAGCTTCTTCGTCTGCTTCACCACGCCGCCGACGGCGCGTGTCGCGTGACTGGATTTCAAGTAGGTCGCCGCGGTTTCCGTCTCGTTCGCGGAAGGCGGCCGGCCGAGCACGCGCAGGAACGTCTCCGCGACCAGCGCCTCCAGCGATTGTTCTTTGAGAGCCATTTCGGTGAAGGCGCTGTCATCCGAGAGCCGAGTGATGCGTGTGCCGACGACTCCGTTGGCGAGCAGGAGCGTCTGCATCGGCGAGGGCGCATCGGCACGTGTGGTGCGGGGGGTTTGGCGCGACTGGCGCCAGCCGTAAGTGGTGAGCACATCCACGATGGATTGGACGACCGGCTTGGCGAGCGAAGGCCGGTCGCGTTCATTCATCGTCGCGGCGAACTCCCACGCGCGGCGCGGCACGCCGAGATTGAGGAAGGTTTCCAGCGGCCGGTTGCCGGCGGGGCTGGTGTTCAATTCCTCGCAACCAAATTCCTTGCCGGCAATCAGGAAGAGTGAATCCACGAGCTGCTCGGCGGAAAGGCGGTGGCGCGCGGGCCCGTTGAAGAGACGATCCTCGGCGCGCGTGTCGGCCCACGAAACATCCACGGGCCGGCGTTGATAAGCGTGTGAAGAGAAAACCAGCCGCGCGAGCACTTTCAGATCGTAACCGCTCGCGGTGAATTCACGCGCAAGCCAGTCGAGCAACTCGGGATTCGACACGCGCGCGTTGTTCCAATCCTCCGCCGGCTCGACGAAGCCGCCGCCGAAATAACGTTTCCAAACGCGATTGACGACGACCTTCGCGAAACGCGCGTTGTCCGGCGTGACGAACAGGCGCGCGGCCTCGCTGCGCGTGGCGGGCGCGGTGGCGCTGACCGGCACGAGCGAGGCGAGTTGGGTCGGTTTCGCATGTTGGGCGAAGGGCCAGTGCGGATCGAGCGACTGGCCGGGCTTGAGCGTGATGGTGACCTTCGGCTTTCGAAAGCCCTCGACGACAGGCACAGTGCTCGACGAGGGAAGTTTGAGTGGTTTGCCCTCGAGCATCGCCGCGAGGCTGAAGGTGTCGCCCTGCTTGTGCGGGTGATCGGGCGCGTCGTGGCAGCGGGCGCACGAAAGCTTCTCACCGAGGAACGCCTGCGCGAGAACATCGGCCTTGGCGGCCATCGGCGCGTCATTGAGCGAAGCCATCCGAAACGCTGCGGGCGCGCCCTGCACGAGACTACCTTCCATCTGCACCAATTCGGCGACGAGACGGTCGAACGGCAGACCGTCGCTGAACGATTGATGCAGCCACCAACGGAATGGGCCGGAGTTGTTGAGGTCGGCTTTCACGATGCCGGGATTCTCGGCAAGCGCATCCTGCCAGTAGCTCACCCAATGATCGGCCCAGCCGGGGTGCGCGAGCAGCCGTGTGATGGCGCGCTCGCGGCGCGAAGCCGGAGGCTCGGCGAGAAAGGAACGGATCTCGTTCGGCGTGGGAAGCAGCCCGATCGTGTCGAGTGAAAGGCGACGGAGAAATTCCAAATCGTCGGTGAGCGCGGTGGGTTTCGCCTTGGCGATGGCAAGATGAGCGTTGAGGAAACGATCAATCGCATTGAACTCCGGCAATCCGGCAACAAGGGCGGGGAGGGGAATAGGCGGCAGCCCGCGCGTGTGTTCGCGAACCTGCGCGTGGTAACGCTGCCATGCGGCGGTGACAGCCGTGCTCGCCTCACGGCGGCGATGCGTGTCCGCGAGAGCGTGGCGTTCAGATTGCGTGCTCGCGAAGTTTTCCCACGCCTCATCGTTGAGCAACGGCGCGTCGGGCGCGCCGAGCAGTTGGGGCAGTTCCCCCAACTTCCCAATGGCGACCGACAGTTCACCCGGCGTCGGCACGAGTCCCTTGCCGCCGATGAGTGCGACGAGCGTGACGGTGCGCGGTGAACCGTCGAGCTTCACTGTAACGGTGGTTTCCTGATGCGAATAATGCGCGAGATGCAACCCGGCAACGTCGGGTTTGCCCGGCTCGGGCACATCTTCGTGACCGTCAGAGGCGGTCTTCTGCGGCTTGGTGGTGAGCACAAGTTTGTCGCCAAGGAAGAGGCGCGCGGCGCCGCGGGCGCGCACGCGGAGTTTGTATTCGCCGGCGGGCCGGGTGAGTTCGGTGCGAGCGATTAGGACGAAGGGCGATGAGCGATCAAGCGCGAGGGCGTTGGCCGAATACTTCACCGGCAACCGCGTGAAAGCCATCGCCGGCTCGCGATATTCGGTGATGGCGCGGGCGTTTTCAAAGTCCAGCTCCGCGCCTTTTACCAGATCCTCGAAGATCTGAACCTGCACAGATCCGCTCGCCAGCGACGGCGCGGTTTCCTTGAAATCCGTGGCGACAGGCTTCGGCGACTTCGTTTCGCGCGGTTGTTTGGCGACGATGGGCGCGTTCTCAGCGAGCGATGTTATGCGGATTTCGCCGAGGCTGAAACTGTGATCATCGCCGGCATTCGAGGCGCTGCCGCCGAAGTGGAGCACGGGATGCGCGCCTTTGCGGTCGTTGCGGAAGTGTAGACCGGTCTCCGTGAAACTCCGTGCGCCGTCGTGAATGGTCGCACTGTAAACACCGGCGGCGGGGTCCACCGTGACGCTGAAGGAATAGATCGCGCCCGGCACGAGCGAGAGGCCGGTGTTGATCATATTCTCTTTCTTGAAGTCGCCGTCGTCCTGGCGGTCGAAGAAGAACCATTTTCCCTCGTGCACCTCGCGGCCCGGCTCGCTGGCGGTCGCGAGGCCGATGATCCAGGAACTGCTGGCGTTCGAGCCGCCTTGCGGTTGGTCGGCGGCGAAGAAGTTGATGCGATCGTTGAAGGAGTTGCCGAAGTCGCCGGGCTTGCCATCAAACCGCCAGCGCCACTCGATACGGTGCGGTTTGGCGGGATCGAACGCGGTCGTTTTGGCGAAGGTGCGGCGCAGGGCGCGGCTGCCGGCGTTGGTGAAGTGAGTGGAAAGCGCGGGCGCGGTGTCGCCGGCGAGCGGCTTGCCGGTGAAGTTTGTCTTCGCCGCGCCAACCGTCTGCCACTCGGCCGCGCTTATGGCTGACACGATGGAAATCGCGAGAAAAAGAATGGCGAAAGTGAATCGAAATCGTCTCTGATGGCAACGGCGCACTATGAATCGATGATAAATAATTCGACACGATTGGCAAGCGGGAATTCAACTTCGACGGCCCTCAAATGATGCTGCGTCACCAACAACAGGCTTGTGACGCCCTTCATTTTAGGCCATTCTGAGCCGATTCGTTTTCAGGAGTTTTATAGGGTGAAAAAGTGGATTCTCATCGCGGTGGCGGCACTCGGCTTCGATGGCGGGGCGGGGGAATCGCGTGCGGCTGAAGCTCAGACGCTCACCTATCAGAAGGACGTCCTGCCGTTGCTACAGAAGTATTGTTACGATTGCCACGGCAAAGGCCGGCGCAAAGCCGATCTCGCGCTCGATGCATTCAAGAGCGAGGCGGACATTTTCAAACAGCACGAGATTTGGGAGAAGGTGGCGCAAAATCTCGCCGCCAACGAGATGCCGCCGAGCGGACGCACGATCCCCAAGCCGACACACGCCGAGCGCCAGTTGATCGTGAAATGGGTACAGGGGACGCTGGAACAGCATTACCGCACGGCGCGGCCGGATCCGGGTCGCGTCACCGTGCGCCGCCTCAACCGCCAGGAATACAACAACACGATGCGCGATCTCGTGGGCGTGGATATCCGACCGGCGGATGAGTTTCCCGAGGACGACACCGGCTACGGATTCGACACCATCGGCGACGTGCTCTCTCTCTCGCCGCTTCTCATGGAGAAATACCTCACGGCGGCAGAGAAGGTTTTGGACAAAGCCATCGTGCTTCCTGTGAAGGGCGCAAAAGCCGGACCGCTGCCCGAGTCGCACAAGCGGATTTTCTTCCGCTCGTGGACACCGGCAAATAAAACCGAAGCAGCGCGGGAGATCATCGGCGTGTTTGCCAGACGCGCCTTTCGACGTCCGGTCACCACTCAAGAAACCTGGCGTTATCTGCGGCTCGTGGCGATGGCTGAGGAGCAGAACGAACCGTTCGAGAAAGGGGTCAAGCTGGCGTTGCAAGCGGTGCTTGTCTCGCCGCATTTTCTCTTCCGCTGGGAGTTGGATGGCGACCCGAAAAACTCGAAGGCGACCCGCTCGCTGAACGATCACGAACTGGCCGCGCGCCTCTCGTTCTTCCTCTGGAGCTCGATGCCAGACGACCGCCTTTTCGAGTTGGCTAACAAAGGCCAACTCCGCCGCAATCTCGAAGCCGAAGTGCGCCGGATGCTGAAGAGTCCGAAGGCGAATGCGTTGATGGAGAACTTCGCCGGCCAATGGCTTCAGCTTCGCAACCTGCGCACGGTCGCCCCGGATCCGAAGGCTTTCCCGAGTTTCAACGACAAGCTGCGCGACGATATGCGGCGTGAGACCGAGATGTTTTTCACATACATCATGCGCGAGGACCGCAGCGTGCTGGACTTCATCAAGGCCGACTACACATTCATGAACGAGCGACTGGCCCAGCTCTACGGTTTCCCCCGTGTGAAGGGTGAACAGTTCCAGAAAGTCTCCCTCGCCGGCACGCCGCGCGGTGGCCTGCTCACGCAGGCGAGCGTGCTCACTCTCACATCGAATCCGACCCGCACCTCGCCGGTGAAGCGCGGGAAATACGTGCTCGAAAACATCCTCGGCACACCGCCGCCGCCGCCGCCGCCGAATGTGCCGGAGTTGAACGAAGAGAAGGCGCTCACTGGAAACATGCGTCAGCAGATGGAGCAACATCGTGCCAATCCCACCTGCGCTTCGTGTCACTCGCGGATGGACCCCATCGGATTCGGGTTCGAGAACTTCAATGGCATCGGCATCTGGCGCGACACGGATGGCGCCCAACCCATCAACGCCGCCGACACACTGCCTTCCGGTCAACGGTTCAGCGGGCCGGCCGAGTTGACGAACCTCTTGCTCGCGCGAAAGAATGATTTCGCCCAATGTCTCTCGGAGAAGATGCTCACCTACGCCATCGGTCGCGGCATGGAGTTCTATGACAAGCCCACCGTGGATGCCATCGCGCAACAGTTGGAGAAGAAGAATTACCGCTTCTCGACGCTCATCATCGCCGTGGTGACGAGCCTGCCGTTTGACATGAAGCGCGGTGACGGTAAACAATAGACTCCTGTCGCGGCTTGTTTTTTGAAACTTTTCCCATAGATTCACGTCAACCTTACTGAAATGGAAAATAGCTGGCACATACAACGGCGGACATTCCTGCGCGGTCTGGGCACGGCAATCGCCCTGCCGGTGCTCGATCAGATGCTGCCAGCGAAGGCTCTCGCTGCTGGTGGCGGGAAAGCGTTTCCGAAGCGGATGGCTTTCCTCTACATCCCCAACGGCGCGAACATGGGCGATTGGACGCCCAAAACCGTCGGCTCCACTTTCCAACTTCCGAACATCCTCCAGCCACTCCAGCCGTATCAAAGCGACCTGACCGTGCTCACCGGTCTCACGCACGACAAAGCCCGCGCGAATGGCGATGGTGCCGGCGACCACGCCCGCGCGAACGCCTCCTTCCTCACCGGTTGCCAGGCGCGCAAAACGAGCGGCGCCGATATCAAAATCGGCGTTTCCGCGGATCAGATTGCCGCGAACAAGGTCGGCGCTGAGACGCGTTTCCCGTCACTCGAATTGAGTAGCGACGGTCAGAGGCTGTCTGGTAACTGCGATTCCGGCTACAGTTGCGCCTACCAATTCAACCTCGCGTGGAAGAGTGAGAACACGCCCGCGCCGCCGGAATCAAACCCACGCGCCGTCTTCGACCGGCTTTTCGGTAATCAAAAGAAAGTCGAGATGACCGCCAGCCGCGTCCAGCGCGACCGTTATCAGAAGAGCATCCTCGATTTCGTGTTGGAAGACGCCAATGACCTCCGCGCCAAGCTTGGCTACACCGACAAGCGCAAGCTCGACGAGTACATGACCGCCATCCGCGAAGTGGAGCAGCGGATGGAAGCGGCCGCATCTTCACCAGTCGATCTGCCGCCCGGCTACGTGATGCCGATCGGCAAGCCGAACGACAACGAGGCGCACATCCGACTGATGATGGATATGCTGGCACTCGCGTTCCAGACCGATTCGACCCGCGTCATCACTTATCTCCTCGCCCACGATGGCAGCAATCGGAGTTATCCTCTGCTCGGCATCAAGGAAGGGCACCACGAGCTTTCGCACCACGGTAACAACGAGGAGAAGAAGCAGAAGATCGGGAAGATCAATCGCTTTCACACCGCCCAACTCGCCTACCTCCTCGGCAAACTCAAGGCTGTGAAAGAGGGCGATGGCACGTTGCTCGACAACTGCATGATCGTGTATGGCGGCGGCATCAGCGACGGCAACCGGCATAATCACAACGATCTCCCGGTGCTGCTGCTCGGCAAAGGCGGCGGGACACTCAAAGCTGGTCGTCACATCCGTTATCCGGACAACACGCCGATGACCAATCTCTACCTCGCAATGCTCGATCGGATGGGGGCGCCCGCCGAACGCGTCGGCGACAGCACCGGCCGCCTGCAGGGATTGGCCTGAGCATCCGCAAATTCCTTTCGAGCCGGGGCAAGTGCCTCGGCTTTCTTCTTTATCCAACTTGAGCCGCTCTCTGACTGGACTTACATTGGCTTCGATAGGACGGTCTTGCAGCATCAGCAAAGGGTGCCGCGCTGTCTTCGAACCACAAATCGAATCCGGCTATGAAAACTACTTTTCTCGCCGCGCTCGGCTTTGCCGGCCTGTTTTCCTTGCGCGTGTTGGCAGCCACCCCCATCGATCCCGCCTTGCAGCCCAAGGTGGATGCCAAGCTCAAAGACATTCAGGCATGGGCGGCCAGCCCTGCCATCGTGGAAGCTGTCAAGGCACAGAACGCCCAACTCCCGCTGGACTATGCGGCGATGACTCAGGAGAAATGGAAAGCCACGACCATCCTCGATCCGTTCGTGCGTTCCTTCGCCAAAAATGCTTCAGCTGAATTTCTCAAAAACAAAAAGAGCAACGCGCTGAGCGAAGCATTTCTCTCCGATGCCAACAGATTGAAGATAGCTTTCCCCTCCAAGACCTCCAACTGGAGCCACAAGGGCAAGGGCAAACACGATGTGCCGATGACCGGCAAGACGTGGCAGGGAGCAATCGAACTGGACGAATCCACGGGACTCAGGCAGCTCGAAATCGCAGTCCCAGTGCTGGAGACCGGCAAGCCGATCGGGTCGCTGGTCGTGGGATTGAGAATCAACAAACTCTAACAGTAAGTAATTACTGCAAGTGCCGTTTACTTCATCGCGCTGGCGAGCAGGGTCTGAAAATGCGGCGGCTGTTCTTCGCTGGCGACCGCGCTGATTTCGATTTTCTTGAATCCGGCCGTCTCCAGCCAGTGGTACAGATCGCTTTCGGCAAAACCCAGCCAGCGGTCACCGTACAGTTCACGCGCCTGCTCGAAGTTGTGCCGGAGCAGGTCGAGGATCATCACCTGGCCGCCGGGCTTGAGGATGCGATGGGCGGCCACGATGGTCTGCGCCGGTTCCTCGGCGTGATGCAACGCTTGGCTGAGAATGACCAGATCCACGCTGGCCGGCTCGACGGGGGGGGATTGCAGATCGCCGTGTCGGAATTCGAGGTTCTTCAGGCCGTTCTTCTTCGCTTTGGCCGCGCCGAACTTCACCATCTTCTCCGAGTTGTCCACGGCGATAACTTTTTTGCAACGGCGCGCGAGCAGTTCGCTGAGCAGTCCCTCGCCCGAGCCGAGATCGGCCACCACAAGCGGCGGCAGGATGCGCAGGAGTAGATGTCCGAAAGCCTGCCACGAACGGCCGGGGCCGTAGCTGCGGTCGAAGCGCCCGGCGACCTGATTGAAATAGACATGCGCCTGTTGCTCGCGTCGCGCGACCACGCGCTTGAGGTTCAATTGATCGCCCGCGTAATGGCTTTCCTCTTTCGCGCCGCGCACGGCAAGCTCGATGAATTCCCGCGCCGTGCTGTCGGCATTCTCGTGCCATTTGTAGAAGGCCCGTTTGCCCTCGCGCCGCGATTGGAGCAATCCGGCCTCCTGCAGTAAGCCGAGATGGGTGGAGATGCGCGACTGTCCCATGCGCGTGATCTCCTGCAGTTCGTTCACGGAGAGCGCCTCGCGTTCCAGCAGCGCGACGATGCGCAGGCGGGTCGGATCAGCGAGGGCGCGGAGCGATTTGAGCGTGGACGACATTATTTTCTTGGCCACCAGTCCGGTGAGGGACGAGTTCTGGGTTGACGGCCAAGCGTAGTCATATATCTTCCCATCCTGATACGTCAATATGAACATTGATTGGCGCGCTTAGGAAAAAGGAATTCTCTATGAGCAAAAACTACATCTTCTCCTCCGAGTCCGTCGGCGAGGGCCACCCGGACAAAGTCTGCGATACGATCTCTGACGCCGTGCTCGATGCCTGTCTCGCGCAGGACAAGCACAGCCGCGTGGCGTGCGAAACTTACGCCAAGAGCAACCTCGTCGTGGTCGGCGGCGAGATCACCACCAAGGCCAAGCTCGATTTCAACGACATCGCCCGCGCAGCCATCCGCGAGATCGGCTACACGCACGATGACGACGTTTTCCATGCCGATCGCGTGCTCATCATGAACGCCATCACCGCGCAATCGCGCGACATCGCGCAGGGGGTGGACGCCGCCGCGGCGGAGGGCAAGGAGACGGCGGAGCAGGGCGCCGGTGATCAGGGACTCATGTTCGGCTACGCGTGCAACGAGACGCCCGAGTTGATGCCCGCGCCGATCATGTACGCGCACCAGTTGGGCCGCGAGCTGACCCGTCTTCGCAAAAGCGGCGCGGCCAAGTGGCTCCGCCCCGACGCCAAGAGTCAGGTTTCCGTCCAGTACCGCGACGACCAGCCCGCGGCCATCACCAACATCGTCGTCTCCACCCAGCACGCGCACGACGTCAAGAACAAGACCATCCGCTCGTTCATCATGGAGGAGATCATCCGCAAGGTGCTCCCCGCCCATCTTCTCACCAAGAAGACCCAGATTCTCATCAACCCCACTGGCCGCTTCGTCGTCGGCGGGCCGCAGGGCGACACCGGCCTCACCGGCCGCAAGATTATCGTAGACACCTACGGTGGCATGGGCCGCCACGGCGGTGGCGCCTTCTCCGGCAAGGACCCGAGCAAGGTGGACCGCTCGGCCGCCTACATGGGCCGTTATGTCGCGAAAAACATCGTCGCCGCTGGCCTCGCCACTAGCGCCGAGATCCAGTTCGCCTACGCCATCGGGCATCCCGACCCCGTGAGCGTCTGCATCAACACCTTCGGTACCGCCACGAACGGCCTGACCGACGAGGCCATCGAGCACGCCGTCTGCGCGGTCTTCAGCTTCAAGCCCGCAGACATCGTCAAGCAGCTCAATCTCCTCCGCCCGATCTACGGCAAGACCACCAACTACGGCCACTTCGGCAAGAGCGATCCCGACATCACGTGGGAGCGCACCGACAAAGTCGCGGCGCTCAAGCGTGCGGTGAAGTGAAGTGAGAATCTCAAACTGAAAACTTTCATGTCTAAAATCAAAAAATCCACCACCGCATCCAACCCCGCAATCACCGCTGTGCTCGCTGCGTACGCCGCGCACACACCCGCGGGCAAGGACTACATCGTCCGCGACATCTCGCTCGCCGACTGGGGCCGCAAGGAGATCGACGTCGCCGAGCACGAGATGCCCGGTCTCATGTCGGTTCGCAAGAAGTACGCGAAACAGAAACCGCTCAAGGGCGTGCGCGTCACCGGCTCGCTGCACATGACCATCCAGACGGCCGTGCTGATTGAAACGCTGTCTGCGCTCGGCGCGAATGTCCGCTGGGCCTCCTGCAACATCTTCTCCACGCAGGACCACGCCGCCTCCGCCATCGCCGTGACCGGCGTGCCGGTCTTTGCCTGGAAGGGCGAGACGCTCGAGGAGTATTGGGAGCTGACGTTGAAGGCGATTCTTTTCCCCGGCGACAAAGGCCCCGAGCTCGTCGTGGACGACGGCGGCGATGTGACGCTACTCATCCATAAAGGCTACGAGTTGGAGAAGGGATCCAAGTGGGCTTACGAGAACAAGGGCGACAGTCACGAGGTCTCCGTCGTCAAGGCGCTCCTCCGCCGCATCGCGCAAGAGAAGCCCGGTCTCTGGACGAAGATCGTGAAGGACTGGCGCGGCGTCTCCGAAGAGACCACCACCGGCGTCCATCGTCTCTACCAGATGAAGGAGGCCGGCCAGCTCCTCGTCCCCGCCATCAACGTCAACGACTCCGTCACCAAGTCCAAGTTCGACAACCTCTACGGCTGCCGCGAATCGCTGGCTGACGGCATCAAGCGCGCCACCGCCGTGATGATAGCCGGCAAGGTCGCCGTCGTCTGCGGTTATGGTGACGTCGGCAAAGGGAGCTCCCACTCGCTCCGCGCCTACGGTGCCCGCGTCATCGTCACGGAGATCGATCCCATCAACGCGCTCCAAGCCGCGATGGAAGGCTTCGAGGTCAACACCCTCGAATCTACGCTCGGCGTCGGCGACATCTACGTCACCACGACCGGCAACTGCGACATCATCACCGTGGAGCACATCCTCGCGATGAAGGATCAGGCAATCGTCTGCAACATCGGCCACTTCGACAACGAGATCCAGGTGGACAAGCTCAAGAAGCAGAAGGGCGTCCGCATCGAGAACATCAAGCCCCAGTACGACCGCTACCATCTCCCCGGCAACAAGAGCATCTACCTCCTCGCCGAAGGCCGGCTCGTGAACCTCGGCTGCGCCACCGGCCACCCGAGCTTCGTCATGTCCAATTCCTTCACCAACCAGACACTCGCGCAGATTGACCTCTGGCAAAACCGGGACACGTACGAGAAGACCGTTTACCGCCTGTCGAAGAAACTCGACGAGGAGGTCGCGCGGCTGCACCTCGAGAAGATCGGCGTCAAGCTCACCAAGCTGACCAAAGCTCAGGCCAGCTACCTCGGCGTGCCGCTCGACGGCCCCTACAAGTCCGAGCACTACCGGTACTAAAACTGCGCCACCGCGCACGACTTCAGAAAACAGAAAGGCCGGGCGCGATGCCCGGCCTTTTGCTTTTCAAAATCCACCCTCTCCGTCAGCCTACTGGCTGGGGATCATTCCCTGCTTGCGTGCGAAGTTGAACAACCCGCCCGCATCCACCACCGGCCGGACTTCGCCGAGCGGCTTGAAGGAATGAACTTTGCCGGTGGCCTTCACGGTCACAGTGGCCGCGTCGAGATCCACCGTGACCACGTCACCGGTCTTGAGAATTTCGCAGAGGCGCTCGGTCATTTCGCAGGGATAAAGTTCGCCCGTCGCAACGCAGTTGCGGAAGAAGATGCGCGCGAATCCTTCCGCGAGAACGATGTGGCAACCGGCTGAACCGAGCGCGATCGGGGCGTGCTCGCGCGAGCTGCCGCAGCCGAAGTTCCGCCCGCCGACGATGATCGGATACTCGCTGTCGAGTTGATCCGGCTTCACGAAGCGAGTCGGGTAGAGCGCATCGGGCAGGCCGTGCATCGCATGGCTGCCGAGCTTCTCGTACTCGGCGGGGATGGTCGGCACGAGGTTGAGAAACTCCGCGGGAATGATCTGGTCGGTGTCGATGTTATCGCGCACCACGTAAACGGGGCCTGTAAAAACGGACGCCATAGGCCGTGCAGTGTCATCAGCAATGCCATTCGTTTCAAACAAAAAACAAGCGCGCCATCCCAGCGAAGGCTTGTCGCTGAAAGACGCATTCCTATAATGCGCGTGTGCTGGACATCAAACTGATCCGTGAACGGGCGGAGTTCGTGAAGGCGCGTCTGGCTACGCGCGGGGCAGGGGACGAAGCCCGGATCGACGAGGTGCTGCAGTTGGATGAGCAACGCCGCAAGTGCCTGGCTGAGGTCGAGGCGCTCAAGTCCGAGCGTAACAAAGCTTCCAAAGAAATCGGCGCGCTGATGGGCCAGAAGAAACTCGCCGAGGCTGAGTCGCGCAAGGCCGAGGTGCGGCAAATCGGCGACCGTATCACTGAACTCGACAAGGTTGTGGCGGAGGTGGAGTTGAAGCGCGACGCACTTCTGATGCGTCTTCCAAATCTTCCGCACGAGAGCGTGGCGCTCGGCAAGGACGCGGCGGACAACCCGGAGATTCGCGTCTGGGGATCCAAGCCGGCGCACGGTTTCAAGGCGAAGTCCCACGTGGAGTTGTGCGAATCGCTGAAG
This sequence comes from Pedosphaera sp., assembly GCA_009691645.1. Taxonomy (GTDB): domain Bacteria; phylum Verrucomicrobiota; class Verrucomicrobiia; order Limisphaerales; family SIAT01; genus SIAT01. Next base: position 23,766 of record SIAT01000002.1, read on the forward strand.
CTCGTGGATTTCGCGCGCGGCGCGAAACTTTCAGGGAGCGGCTTCCTCCTCTACACGAACTGGGGCGCGCGCCTTGAGCGGGCGCTCATCCAATTCCTGCTCGACCTTCACTCCACCGAGCACGGTTACACGGAAGTGGCGCCGCCGTACATCGTGGGCCGGCACTGCATGGAGGGCGTTGGGCAGTTCCCGAAGTTCGAGGATCAAGCGTACGCAGTGCAGGAAGGGCTTGACGCGAACACGATGGGCAAACTTTATCTGCTGCCGACAGCCGAGGCGCCGGTGGCGAACATCCATCGGGAGGAGATTCTTTCGGAGAAGCAACTGCCGATCCAGTACGTCGCCTACAGCCCGTGTTTCCGCGCCGAGGCAGGCGCGGCCGGCGTCGGCACGCGCGGGATGATCCGCGTGCATCAGTTCGACAAGGTGGAGCTGATCAAGATCGTGAAGCCCGAGCAGGGTTACGAAGAACTGGAGTCGTTGGTGGCAAACGCGGAGAAGGTGCTGCAGTTGCTCGGGCTACACTACCGCGTCATCAATCTCTGCACGGGCGACATGGGCTTCGCCAGCGCCAAGACGTACGACATCGAGGTCTGGGCGCCGGGGCAGGGGGCGTACCTCGAGGTGTCGAGTTGCTCGAACTGCGAGGACTTCCAATCCCGTCGGATGAATCTGCGTTTCAAGAGCGAGTCGGGCGAAAACAAGCTCCCGCACATCCTCAACGGCAGCGGCACGGCGCTCGCCCGACTGTTCGTCGCGCTTATCGAAACACATCAGCAGCCGGATGGAAGCATCAGCATCCCCGAGCCGCTGCGGCCATATCTGAAGGCGGATTGGATCACGGCCTGAGTATCAGTTCCCACCTGCGCAAGGAAGTTTTCCACTGATGAAGATTTTGATGGCCAGCAGCGAGGTTCATCCGTTTTCTAAGACGGGCGGATTGGCGGATATGGTTGGCGCGTTGAGCAAAACGCTCGCCGCGCTCGGTCATGAAGTGGGGGTGTTGACGCCTCTGTACCGCGGCCTGCGCGAACGTTTCCCGGCGATGGAACGGGTGGACTGGGCGCTGCGCTTGCCGTTGGGCGGGCAGATGATCGAGGCGACTCTTTGGAAACTGCCGCTGGGTCAAACCGAGACGATTTATTTCGTGGACCAACCGGAGTTCTTCGATCGCGCCGGACTTTATGGCGAAGCCGGCGACGCGTTCGCCGACAACGCCGAGCGGTTCCTTTTCTTCTCGAAATGCGCGGCGTACATGGCGTGTCACTTTCCGTGGCAGGCGGATGTGTTGCATCTGCACGACTGGCACACGGCCCCGACCGCTTTGTTGGTGAACCACCACAAATGGCGGGAAGGGTTGAGGACCGCTCCGCGCGTCTGCCTCACGTTGCACAACGTCGCTTACCAAGGCCAATTCATCGGCAACACTTTCGGTTTGCTCAATCTGCCGTGGGATTATTTTCATGCGGACGGCGCGGAGTTCTACGGCGGATTCAACTTCCTGAAAGCCGGAATCGTGTACGCCGACCTCCTTACGACGGTGAGCCCACGGTACGCGCGCGAGATCACACTCGATCTCGGCCACGGTATGGAGGGCGTGCTACGTAAACGCGCCGCTGCGCTCACAGGAATCCTGAACGGCGTGGATTACGGGGAGTGGCGAACCGAGGATAACCCGCACTTGCCCCATCCATTCAACGCGACCAATCTCCGCGGCAAGTCCCGCAACAAACTCGCGTTGCAAAAGGAACTCGGCCTGCCGGTCGAGCCGGGCACGCCGATTTTCGCCTCGGTAACGCGGTTGGCGGAACAGAAAGGAATGGATATCCTCCTGCCCGCGCTCGAAGAGATGTTGGCGGCGCACGAGATGCAGTTCGTCCTTCTCGGCAGTGGCGATCCCGCCATCGAACAGTCCTTCCGCGTGCTGGCCGAACGTTTTCCAACCAAGGTGGTCGCTCAAATCGGCTATGACACGAGGCTCTCGCATCGCATCGAGGCCGGCAGCGATTTCTTCCTCATGCCGTCGCGTTACGAGCCATGCGGCCTGAACCAGATGTACAGCCTGCGTTACGGAGCAATCCCGATCGTCCGGCGCACCGGCGGGCTCGATGATTCAGTGGTGGACTTCAATGACGATCCTCTCCATGCGAACGGCGTGAAGTTCGATGAACTGACCGCGCCGGCTCTCGCCAACGCCATCCGCAAAGCACTCCGCATCTACGCGGACAAGGAACTGCTCAATCTACTTCGGCGGCGCGGCATGACGGCTGATTTTTCGTGGGAACAATCCGCGCACGAGTATCTGAGCGTCTTCCAATCACCGACGGTTTAGTAGCGACCCAACTCGGACAAACCAAAGGGAATCGCCCGCCAACCGGATAGAAGTTAATTAAATATAACAATTATTGTGCGATTAATCGGCTCGGCGAGAGGAAGGTGGAAGGAGTTGGATCAGCGATGGTTCCAGCCGAAGCGACCGCTGAGCACGGGCCAGTAAACGAACGCTGATTTGCCGATGATGTTCGCCTGCGGAAAATCGCCCCACGACCGAGAGTCGAGGCTGTTCATCGTATTATCCCCGAATGCCATGCCATGCTCGGGGCGAACCGTGAAGCTGATCGTCTCGTCACGGAAATAGTACGCGAGATTGCCGCGGTCGTGCTGCGAGGCGACGAGTTGATTCACGTGGCCCGAGTAGTGGCTGTCGCGCGGTGGTTGGCTGAAGTGATAGAGGTGCTCGAAGCGCGGCGTGGCGGCATCGAGTCGTTCGCCATTGATTCGTACCCGGCGGTCGTTACCGATACTCACGCGTTCGCCGCCGGTGGCGATGAGGCGTTTGATGTAAAAGGTGTTCGCAGCCGGCCGCAGGTCGGGACGCTCCGGAGGACCAGTGATTCCAGTGGTCTCGAACACGACAATCTCGCCGCGTTCGGGTTTGCGGAAGTTGTAAGTCAGACGATCCACAAACAGATAATCGCCGGTCTTAATGGCGACTTTGATGAGATCGTCACCTTTGCGATAAGTCTGCTCGAACCTCAATCCAGCACGGTTACCACCGGCATCGCCGCGACCGGGCAAAAGTTGGTCGGGCGGAAACCAGACCGTGTACCAGTGATCGCCGATGCGGAAACGTTGCTTGCGCAGAAACAAAAAAACGCGCTGCGGAGATTCGATGGCATTCAGTTCGCCGTCCGTCTCGGCGACGACGTGGACGTACTGGATTCCCCTGCCCCACCGGTCCACGAACCGCTCCCAGCCCGTGGGGATCTTCGCATCCGACTTGCCGCGAAAATCCTGATGCGTGATGCCGTAGAGCGTCGGCTGCATCGATCCAGTCGGGATGGTGAATGGCTGGAAAAAGAACGCGCGAAAAGCGAGCACCACGGTGATGACGACGAGCGCCATCTCGACATACTCGCGGATCTCCGCACGCGGATACGGCAGCAGCCGGCTGCCGGCGACACTCTCCAACTGCGACATGCCCGCTTTTAAGGCCGTCTTGTCGGCCCCTTCCCGCAACAGTTTCCGCAGTGACTCGTTGGCCGCCGCGATCTCCTCCAGCGCTTTCGCATCGAGCATATCCCCCTGTGCAGCCACGTGCTTGCGCACCTGTTTTATCAGGTCGAAGGCCTGCCGGACGGTGCTCGAGAAAAGCCAGCGGAGAATCATAGATCAGGCTTTGAGCACTTGGATGAACGCCTCCTGCGGGATGTTCACGTTGCCGATGGCTTTCATCCGTTTCTTGCCTTCCTTCTGCTTCTCGAGAAGTTTGCGCTTGCGCGAGATGTCGCCTCCGTAACATTTCGCCGTCACATCTTTGCGGAAGGCGCCGACGCTCTCTCTCGCAACAATCTTGCCGCCGATCGCCGCCTGAATGGCGACGCCGAACTGCTGTCTCGGGATGACCTCCTTGAGCTTCGCGGCCAGAATGCGTCCCCTGCCCTCCGCCTTTTCGCGATGAACGATGCTGGAGAAAGCGTCCATCGGCTCGTTGTTCACGAGCATGTCCAGCTTCACCATGTCCGATTCCTGATAGCCGGCGTGCTCGTAATCCATTGAGCCGAACCCGCGGGTGATGCTCTTGATCCGGTCGTGGAAGTCGATGAGGATTTCGTTCAGCGGCATCCGGCTACTCAACATCACGCGCCGATCGTCGAGCGTCTCCGTGTGGTCGAGGTTGCCGCGCTTCTCGGAGATCAGCGCCATCATGTCGCCGATGTATTCGTTCGGACAGATGATGAATGCCTTCACCATCGGCTCATCGACCTTCGCGATGTAAGTGGCATCGGGCATGAACGCCGGGTTGTCCACTTCCTTCATCGTCCCGTCGGTGAGCGTCACCTTGTACACCACGCTCGGGTACGTGGCGATGATGTCCATGTCATACTCACGCCGCAGCCGTTCCTGCACGATCTCCATGTGCAGCAACCCGAGGAAACCGCAACGGAACCCGAAGCCCAGCGCCACGGAGCTTTCCGTCTGATACACGAAAGCCGAGTCGTTCAACTGCAACTTCTCCACGCTCACTTTCAACTGTTCGTAGTCCGCCGTGTTAATCGGATAGATGCCGCTGAACACCAGCGGTTGAATCTCTTTGAACCCCGGCAACTCAGGAGACGGATACCGCGAATCCGTGATCGTGTCGCCCATCTTGACCTCTTTCGGAGTCTTGATGTTCGCCGTCATGTAGCCCGTCTCGCCCGTCGTGAGCTTGTCGCGGCGATACGCCTTCGGATTGAAACTGCCGACCTCCTTCACCTCGTAGGTCCTGCCCGTGTGCAGCAACTTCACATGGATGCCCGGCCGCAACTCGCCATTGAAAACGCGCACATGCGTCACCACGCCCTTGTAGGTGTCGTAGAACGAATCAAAGCAAAGCGCCTGCAAACTCGCTTCGTTCGTCGGCTTCGGTGGCGGCACTCGTTCGATGATCGCCTCGAGAATGTCATCAATGCCGATCCCTTCCTTGGCGCTCGCGAGGATCGCCGTGTCGGCCGGGATGGCGAGGATGTCTTCCAACTGCTGCTTCGCCATCGGCACATTCGCGTGCGGCAGATCGATCTTGTTGATCACCGGGATGATCGTCAGGTTCTGCTTCATCGCCAAGTGCATGTTGGCGACCGTCTGCGCCTCGACTCCCTGAGCGGCGTCCACGATCAGCAGCGCTCCTTCGCAAGCCGAGAGGCTGCGCGACACCTCGTAGGAAAAGTCCACGTGCCCAGGCGTGTCGATTAGGTTCAACTCGTACGTCTCGCCGTTCTTCGCCTTGTAAAGCATCGTCACCGGATGAGCCTTGATCGTGATCCCGCGCTCACGCTCCAGATCCATCGCGTCCAAGAGCTGCTCCTCCATGTCCCGCGTCGCGACGGTGCCCGTCCGATGCAGGAGCCGGTCCGAGAGCGTCGTCTTGCCGTGGTCAATGTGGGCGATGATGCTGAAATTGCGTATGTGAGCTGTGTCCATCTGGTGCTGCTAGTGCTGTGCTTCTTAAGAATGGCGAATGCCGATCCGCCGCGAATCATCCGGCGATTGGCATTCGTCCCTCCATGAAGATGCCTGAGAATAATTCCAAGCGCCACGAAGAAAAAAACGAACTTCACTTCCGCCTCACAACACGACCACGCCAAAAATCTCAACGGAAAACAATCTGTTGGATTTTAACAGCCACGAATTGAGTGCGATTGAGTAGTGGTTTTTCCAAGCACCACCAACTACTTGGGTTTTGCTGCGGCTAAAATCTTTCCAAAATCGAAGCGCAAGGTGACTTCGGCTTTTGCGGCATCGGCACTTTGGTTGGCGACTCGGAACCGCGCAAAGCCTTCACCGATTTTGGAACAACTCACTCTGCACAAGTTCGTGAAGCAGCGTGCGGATGCCGCCGCCTTGTTTCTCCGTGCGCGCGACGAGTTCATTGAGCGCCGCGCGGTCGCTGAAAGCCAGCGGCCGGCCGGTGCTGTAAATGGTCAGTTGCTGCGCAAGGTTCATCAGCAGCGGGCGCGGCGAGGAGGCCAGGAGCGTTTGAAACTCGGCGATGTCCGCGAACTTCCGCCCGTCGGCCAGCTCGCCGCTCGCGTCCACCTTCGGCCCCAGCTTGAAGCTGATGCCGATGCGCGGATCGATGCTGCCGCGCGGCGCGGGGTCGCCATCGCCGATGGAGCGGTAGTGCTCGCGCGCGCCGCCGATGACATCGAAGGACTCGAGCGCGAAGCCCGGCGGGTCAATCTTTGCGTGGCATGACGCGCAGCTTGCGTTGTCGCGGTGCTTGGCGAGTTGGTCGCGGATGGTCGTCGTCCCGCGCACGTCCGGCTCCACCGCGGCCACGTTTGGCGGCGGCGGCTCCGGTTCCTGACCGAGCAGGCGCGCCATGACGAACGCCCCGCGCGGCACGGGTGAAGTGGTCGTGCCGTTCGCCGTGATTTTCAGAATCGCCGCCTGCGTGAGAAAGCCTCCGCGCGGCGAGCCGGGCGAGAGTTTCACGCGGCGAATCTCCGGCCCGCTCACGCCTTTGATGCCGTAGTGCGTGGCGAGCTTCTCGTTGAGCATGGCAAAATCCGACTTCACGAGATGTTTTGCCGAGAGGTTTTTCTCCAGCAGTTCGCGGAAATAGGCGCGTGTCTCGGCGACCATCGAGTCTTGGAGATACGGGTTGAACTCGGGGTAAAGTTTCTTGTCCGGATCGTTCGCGGCGATGGCGCGGAGCTTGAGCCACTGGCCGAGGAAATCTTCCACGAAGCGGTCGGACTTTTTGTCCTTCAGCAAGCGCTCGACCTGTTCGCGGAGAATCTTCGGCTCGTGCAGCGTGCCCTTCGCCGCGAGCGCGAGGAGTGTGTCGTCAGGCATGGAGTTCCACAGAAAATAGGACAGGCGCGCGGCGAGCGTGTGATCGTCCGCCTTGCTGGCCGGGCCGTTTTCGACGAGGTAGAGAAAGTCCGGCGCGCACAACGCCGCGCGATACGCCCAGCGCATAGCAGTCTCGAAGCAATCCCCGGCCTTCAACCGCTCCTCGACCTTCGCCACGTATTCCTTCCGCACACTGGACTCGACCGGCCGGCGAAACGCCTTCGGCAGGAAGCTCGCGAGCAAGCGGTCCGCGTCCACGAGCGGCTGCGTGCTCTGCGGCGTCCAGACGCCGGCGAGTGGCTCAGGCCGGTTCTTCGCGCCGATGATTTCCTGCCGCAACGGCTTGCGCGTGGGCGGGCGGATGTTCTTTTGCTCCGCCGCTTTGAACTCCGTGAGCGGCATTTCGCCGAACAGCAGCCGGTGACTGCGCGGTGGCCAGACATCGTACAATGGGCCTTCCACCTCGACCCAGTCGTTCACGATGCACGGCCCGGTGAATCCCATCGTGCGGTCCTTCTGGCCCCACGTCCCGACGCGGTAGAGGACCACGGGCGCGAGGGACGCGGTGTTGAAGCCGAAGCTCTCCTTAAAGTTCAGCCATACGTCCAGATTATGCACCTGCGAGTCAATCGAAGGCGCAGCGTAGTAGCCGAGCACGCTGCTGGGATGCCCGCCGCCGCGACCGTTCTCGTTGAACTGCACGATGGACAGCCTCGCCGCCTCGACGCCGCGCGCGGGAAGAATTTTCCCCTGGTCCCACGTCATGCTCCAGAAGGACGCGCGCACCTTGTAGCGCCCGGGGTAAAGCGCCGCGAAGTGCTGGTAGTAGGGATTCCATGACTCGTCCTCGTGCCGGAAAACACCGACGCTGCTCATCCGCGAGAACAAGCCGAGCTGTTCGTGTTGCCCCATGCCGACGTGCGCATACACGCCGGCTGGAGGAACCACCTGATCATGTCGCTTGTCGCGCAGCAGCACGGCGTCGCCCTGCATCAGCATGAGGTCGCCCGCGTAAGTCCCGGCGAGCGAGAGTCGCACCGTCTCGGCCTTTGGCGCCTCGGGTTGGGTGGCGATGGCCACGTT
>SIAT01000003.1 GCA_009691645.1 Pedosphaera sp.
AATGAGAGTGTCGGCGCGTGGAAACCAAAATCCATCAGCCGCTTCGCGACGTCCTCGGCGGTGGTCGCTTTGAAACCGCGCAGATCGAGAATACACTCGTGCGCGACGAGTCCAGCGTGACCTTTGTAGAGAATCGGGAAGAACGGATCGAGACGCTTGGCGATGTAGTTGGCGTTGAGGATGGCGAACTGCGTCGCCTCAGTGAGGCCCGTCGCGCCCATCATCGCGATGTACATCCACGAGATAGGCAGGATGCTCGCGCTGCCCCACGGAGCGGATGAGACGGCACCGATCGGTTCTTCGCCACCGAGGTTCACGACCGGATGGCTCGGCAGAAATGGAACGAGATGTTCCGCCACGCCGATGGGGCCCATGCCGGGTCCGCCACCGCCGTGCGGGATGCAGAATGTCTTGTGCAGATTCAGATGACAGACGTCGGCGCCGATGTCGCCGGGTCGGCAGAGACCGACCTGCGCGTTCATGTTCGCGCCGTCCATGTACACCTGTCCGCCGTGGGTGTGGATGACTTCGCAGATTTCCTTGATCGTTTCCTCGAACACGCCGTGCGTGGAGGGATAGGTCACCATCAGGCAGGAGAGATCGGCCTTGTGCGCCTCGGCTTTCGCACGGAGGTCGGCGAGGCTGATGTCGCCCTCGGCGTCGCACGCGACCGACACGACTTTCATCCCGGCCATCACCGCGCTGGCGGGGTTGGTGCCGTGGGCGCTGGCGGGGATGAGGCAGACGTTGCGTCCGCCTTGGCCCCGGTTCTCGTGCCATTTGCGGATGACGAGCAGGCCGGCGTACTCGCCCTGCGAGCCGGCGTTCGGCTGGAGCGATACGCCCGCGAAGCCGGTGATTTCCGCGAGCCACGTCTCGAGTTCATTGAAGAGCTGCTGGTAACCCTGCGCCTGCCGCACTGGCGCGAACGGGTGCAGCTTCGCGAACTCGGGCCAACTCACCGGGAACATCTCCGCCGTGGCGTTCAGCTTCATCGTGCAAGAACCGAGCGGGATCATCGAGTGGCAGAGCGAGAGATCGCGCGATTCGAGCCGCTTGATGTAACGCAACATCTCGGTCTCCGAGTGGTGGCGGTTGAAGGTCGGGTGTTGGAGGAACTTGCTGGTGCGCGCGAGCGGTGCAGGGAACTCGGCGGAAACCGCCGCGGCGATCTCCTCGACCGTGAACGGCGCGGCCTTGTCGCTGTTGAAGATTTGCCACAGCTCGGCCACGTCCGTTGCCGACACCGTTTCGTCCAGTGCGATGCCGAGGACGCCATCGCCGAGCACGCGCAGATTGATGCGGCGTGACTCGGCAAACTTCACGATCTGCGCGACGCTGGAGTCGTTCAACTCCACGCGAAGAGTGTCGAAGAAGGTCGCGTGCGTGATGTGGTGGCCGAGCTTTTCGAGGCCGGTTGCGAGCGTCTTCGTCAGCCGATGAAGGTGCGTGGCGATGGCTTTCAATCCCTCCGGTCCGTGGTAACAGGCGTAAAGCCCGGCCATGTTCGCGAGCAGCGCCTGTGCGGTGCAGATGTTACTCGTGGCTTTCTCGCGGCGGATGTGTTGCTCGCGCGTGCCGAGCGCCAGTCGCAGCGCGGGTTTGCCGCGGGAATCTTTCGAGACACCCACGATGCGGCCGGGCATCTGGCGCTTGAAGTCGTCGCGCGTGGAGAGGAAGGCTGCGTGCGGTCCGCCGTAACCGAGGGGCACGCCGAAGCGTTGTGCCGAACCGATCACGATGTCCGCGCCCCATTCACCCGGCGGCTTGAGCAAGGTGAGTGCGAGCAAGTCGGTGGCGACGATGACTGACGCGCCGCTTTCGTGCGCGCTGGCGACACAAGCGGAGCGGTCGAGCACCGCGCCTGTCGTGTCGGGATATTGGATCAGAACCGCGAACACCTTCTCGGTTGGCGACTCCGAGTAACCTTGTTCATCGATCACCTTCAGTCCGAGCGCTTCGGCGCGCGTGCGCACCACTTCTCGCGTCTGCGGATGGCAGTCGCTCGAGACGAGGATCGTGCGCGCGTCGGGATTTTTGCAAAGCGCCTTTGCCATCGCCATCGCTTCGGCGGCAGCAGTGGCTTCATCGAGCATCGAAGCGTTGGCGATTTCCATGCCGGTGAGGTCGCAGACCATCGTCTGGAAGTTGAGCAACGCCTCGAGGCGCCCCTGCGAAACCTCTGATTGATAGGGCGTGTATTGCGTGTACCAGCCGGGATTTTCCAGCACGTTGCGCTGGATGACGGGCGGAACGAGGCAATCGTGGTAACCCATGCCGAGGTAGGAGCGGAAGACTTGGTTTTTCGTGGCGATGGACCGGAGGCTGGCCAGCGCCTCGTGTTCACCGAGTGGCGCGGGCAGTTGCAGTGACCGGCCGAGTCGGATTCCCGTCGGCACGGCGGTGTCGGCCAAAGCGTCGAGCGAAGGCAATCCAACAGCCTGAAGCATCGCGGCAGTTTCGGCAGCGTTGGGGCCGATGTGGCGGCGAACGAAATGGTCTGGGTGCGGCGTCATCGGGTCAATTTTCTTTGTCACGGAATCCTGCGGCAGATCCGGCGCGGTCACAAACATAACGCGAGATGGTAAAGCGCGCGCCCGTTGAGGCAAGCGAATGTTGTTCAGCCTCCTTCACAAACGGAGTGGAGCATTGCTCGGAACGCGGTTTGGCGATAGCTTCGGAACGTGCCAGTTCCAATTATTTCCGTGGCCCAGATGCGTGCTTGGGAACAGGCGAGTTGGGCGGTCGGACGTTCCGAGGAAGCGGTGATGCGCGCGGCCGGTCATGCGGTGGCCGAGGCGGCGCGGCGCTTTGCCGGACCGGATGCATCAATCCTGGTGCTCGCTGGCAAAGGGCACAATGGCGATGACGTACGATTCGCCGCGGCGGAGTTGTCGCCGGACAAAGTGCGCATCGTGAACGTCACCGAGCCGGTTGCGGCTGCAGCGGAGGTGCGCGAATTACTCGTGACGACGCGCCCCTCGCTCATCATCGACGGACTTTTCGGCATCGGCCTGAACCGTCCGCTGGATGAAACATGGCGTGTCTTGGTGGAGTTGGTGAACGCATCGAACGTGCCGGTGCTCGCTGTGGACGTGCCGAGTGGTTTGGACGCGGACACGGGCGAGCCGATGGGCGCGGCAATTCGTGCGACGGTGACGGTGACATTCGGTGCGCCGAAAATGGGGCTGGTCCGATTATCGTCGCCGGGGTTCGTGGGGCGACTGGAAGTGGCGACGAAAATCGGTTTGATCGAGTGTCCGCACAGGGCGGAGTTGAACTGGACGTTGCCGGAAGATTTCATCGGATTCCCACCGCCACGGCCGCTGGCGAGTCACAAAGGAACTTACGGTCACCTCGGCATCATCGCGGGCAGCCTCGGTTACCACGGTGCCGCGTTGCTGGCGATGCGCGGCGCGCTGCGAGCGCATCCGGGGCTTGTGACGTTGCATGTGGCGGAGAACGTGTACGGGCCGGTCGCAGCGCAAACACAGGCGGCGATGGTGCGGCCGTGGCTGCCGGGTGAATGGGAACTGGACGATTACAGCGCGGTGTTGGCGGGGCCGGGCTTGGCGAGTCGCGATCTGCCGCCGAGCTTGGGAGAAGCCGTGCTTCGCGCATGGCGGCATTCGACCAAGCTGGTCGTGGTGGACGCGAGTGCGCTCGACTGGCTTCCTGCAGGAGCGACGCACGAGGGCGCGGCACGAGTGATCACGCCGCATCCGGGAGAGGCCGCGCGGTTGCTGGGCACGACAATCGCGTCTGTGCAGGCGGACCGCGCGTCGGCACTACGTGAGTTGTCGCGAAAGTTCGGCGGCTGTTGGGTGGTGCTCAAAGGGCATCAGACACTCGTCGGTCGTAGCAAAGGCGATTTGTTCATCAATCCTTCTGGAAACCCGCGCTTGGCGCAGGGTGGCAGTGGTGATGTGCTGGCCGGTTACGTGGCGGGATTACTGGCGCAGCCGCGGCTCCAAAGCGACCCGCTTGCGGCCCTCCGTTTCGCGGTGTGGCAGCACGGCGCGGCGGCGGATTATTTGGAGCGCGGACGTCGCGCGTGGGGGGTGGAGGATTTGGCGGTGGAGTTGGGCGCGGCGCGTTAGTTTTTTGTTTTGCTGGAGTGTCGGTTTTAATGTTTATTCGTCCACAGCAATGCGCCGTAGTTTCTTCCAATTTCTGCTTTTCCTGTTCCTAACGTGCCTGCCGTTGCGGGCTGCCGAGTACAAGCTGGCGGATGGCACGGTGCTGAGCGGTCGGCCAGCATCGATCAATGAACAGGGTGTATCGATCGAATTGGAGGATGGGACAATCACCAAACGCACGCCGTGGAATAAGTTCCATCAGCAGGCGTTGAAGAAGTTCGCAGCGGAGTTCGCGAATAGTACGCGCGTTACGCCGGCGACGAAAGTGTTGATCAATAGCCTCATTCTTCCTGATCCGCCGTTGAACGCCGGCGCGACGAACGAGGTGGAAGCACCGCTGCCGGTGGTGCCGGAGGTAATCAAAGCACCGCGCGCGGCGTTGGTGAAAGTGGAAGGCTTCGAGCGGCCGTTGGCGGACCCCTCATTCTTCGCGGCACTGTCCAGTTCGATGGGCTTCCTGGCTTTGCTGCTGCTGATTGGGGCGAATTTCTACGCGGCGTACGAGGTTGCCCTTTTCAAGGACCGGTCGGTCGCGCTTGTGATGGGCGTGAGTGTGGTGCCGATCATCGGGCCGCTGGTGTTTTTCTGCATGCCGCCGAGGACTCCTAAATCGTCGAATCCCGAGGCAGAGGAAGTCGCGCCGGCCGAGACGGCCAGCCAGCAGGCGGTCACTTCGACTTCCTCCGAGAATCCCGATTCCATCTTCTATCGCTCCGGTGAGATGACAATCAACCGCCGGTTCATCGAGACCAAGCTCGCCGGTTTCATGAAGATGGTGCCGTCGGGCGATTACAAAAATCTCTGGCTTGCCGTTCGCACTGCGGATGGCGAGTTTTGGACGCAGAACATCACCAAGACCACGCAGGAATCCATGACCGTCAAGACGCCGGTCGAGAACGTATGGGATCATCGGGAGATTTCCTATTTCCAGATTAAGGAGATGGAGATCCGCCGCTGGGTGGCTGAAGAATCATGAAATACCGCACCATTCTCCTCTTCGGCGCGCCCGGCTCCGGCAAGGGCACGCAGGGTCGCATCATCGGGAAGATTCCCAACTTCTTCTATTTCGCGTGCGGCGATGCCTTCCGCAACCTGCGCATCCACGACCCGATCGGTCGCACGTTTATCGACTACTCCAGTCGCGGTGAGCTCGTGCCCGACGAGCCGACGATCGAGTTGTGGAGAAAGACGATCAAAGCGGCCGAAGTGGATGGCAGCTTTGTGCCGGCAACCGACACGCTCGTGCTCGATGGGATTCCACGAAATCCGCGCCAAGTCGAAATCCTCAAAGAGTTCATCGACGTGCGCGGTGTTTTCAATCTCGCCTGCACAGACACGCAGAAGATGATCGAGCGCCTCCAGCGCCGCGCGCTGCGAGAGAACCGCCTCGACGACGCCAACCTCGATGTGATCGAGAAGCGCTTCGTGACCTACGATCAGGAGACCAAGCCGGTGCTCGATTGTTACAGCTCGAAGCTGGTTCACAACATCGACTCGACACAAGAGCCGGTGAAGGTGCTCGCGGGAATCCTCGATATCGTCGTGACTGTGTAGAGCCCGCGCGCCGCGCGGTCGCCGTTGGTTTTCTCTCCTCGAATGACACGTATCGTTTTCATGGGTACTGCCGAGTTGGCCTGCGCCAGTCTGCGTGCGCTCGTGAAGGAACGAGCGAGCCTCGACGCGGAGGTGGTCGCGGTCGTGACACAGCCCGATCGTCCCAAAGGCCGCGACCTCAAACCGCAGCCGTCGTTTGTAAAACAGGCCGCTCTCGAACTTGGCCTCCCCGTGCTTCAGCCGGAACGAGCTCGCAATGAATCCTTCATCGCCGAGTTGCGTGCCCTGCGGTCCGACCTCATCGTTGTCGTCGCCTACGGCCAGATCCTGCCGCCGGCTATTCTCGATCTGCCCCATCACGGCTGTTTGAATGTGCACACTTCGCTCCTGCCGAAATACCGCGGCGCGGCGCCGATCCAGTGGGCCATCGCCAATGGTGACGCGGAGACCGGCGTGACCATCATGAAGATGGACCCGGGGCTCGACACCGGCCCGATCCTTGCCGCCGAGGCGACTCCAATCACCGCTGTGGACGATGCGGTGGCGCTGCACAATCGACTCGCTCAACTCGGTGCGGCGTTGCTCGTGCGTACTATTTTCGATCACACCGCCGGTCGTATTGTGCCACAGACGCAGCCAGTCGAAGGCGCAAGCTACGCGCGGAAGGTCACCAAGGAAGACGGACGTCTCGACTGGACTCAACCGGCCGGCGTGCTTTGGAATCATCATCGCGCCTTCACACCGTGGCCGGGCAGCTACACCTTTTTGCCGGGCGCGGAGAAAAATAGGTTGCTCAAAGTGTGCCGGATGGAACCTGCGGCAGTCACGGGTCATCCGGGTGAAATCCTCGCAGCGGACAAGGGCGGCATTGTGGTCGGCTGCGCTGGCGGCGCGTTGCGATTGGTGGAGGTGCAGCGTGAGGGCAGCCGTCGGCTTTCCGTTGCGGAATTTCTCGCAGGTTTTCCGCTCCAGCCAGCGCAGCGGTTCGGCTGATTATCAGCGGCCGGCCGCGGTGTTCACTGGCACTAACTCCAGCTTGGCCTCGGCGTGATGCGGGTCGCCGGGACCTGTCGTGGTGGCGCGGATTATCAGCGGCATTGTGAAGGGGCCGGTCCGTTCGGAGAACTCCAGTTGCAACACGCCAGAATTTTCACGCGCACTCAAGTTCAGTGGCCGCACCTGCAATCCCTTCAAGTGCGCTGGGAGGATCAGTTCGACTCGCACGGGGCGATCTTCAAGTGTCCGATCGCGGCGCACGTGAAAACGAAGGGCGGTGTTGCCGGCGGGCGTGATGCGCACGGTGGAGACTTCTGTTTCGATATGCAGCAGGTTCGATCCCATCACGGAGATCATTTGGTCATTCTGCTCGTTCGAAGTGTAACTGATGGTGTGTTGCGTGCCGTCGTGATCGGTGATCACGCCCATCGTCACCAGTTGCGAACGGCTGGTGCGCCCCACTTCCATCCACGGCGGAAGCGTGACGGGGAACTCGAAGCTCTCCGCGCTGCCGGGAATGTTGATGGTGGAGCCTCGCGCGCCTTGCAGATGGCGACCCTGCGTATCGGATAGCCGCGCGACAAGCGGTCCTGTGAATCCATTTCGCTCGAGTTGGTACGTCCTCCGATACACGGCGCCGCGCGGATGGTTCGCGAGCAAATAGTCGCCGATGTGACGGAAGGGCGTGGGGATCGCCACGGCCAGCAACACACTGTCGGGGGCTGTGGCGCCGAAGGGCACGTCGAGCTTTGCTGTGCGGGTTGCATTCTGGTCGGCAATGGTTGCGCGGCCGCGGATGGTCACCGTGCCTGCGGCGATCTTCGTCGTCTCCGTCGTGAGGAACTGGAGATCCACGCTCACGGCTTTCGCGATGATGAGCGTGTTGGTCGCGGTGACGCCGACAGGTAATCCGAGGACCTCGAGTTCGATGGCGCCCTCGAATCCACCGCCCCGTTCCACGTTCACGCGCAATGCGGTGCGGGGTGCGTTGTGGGTTGGTTTTGCCCCGGCTTTTGGTTGGGAACCGCGAACCACAGTCACAGCATCCACTGGAAAAGTGAGCCGGAAATCGGGTGCGGTCGCCACGGCGGCGCGAAGTCGGTAGGCGAAGTGCGGTCCACCACGCGACCGGAAACGGTCGGCGACACGCGCCGTGTAAACGCCAGCGGCGGGGGCTTTGAAGATGAGCTGCGAATCGGGTTGTCCGCTGGCGAGATCGTCGTTGCGCCCGAGTTCTTTTCCGGTGTGATCGTGGATGGTGAGAATGGAATCGAGCGGGCTGCCGAGTCGCGCCGCGAGCAGGTCGAAATGGATTGTGTCGTTTTGTTGCGCGGCAAATCTCCATTCATCCACTTCACCGGGAACGCTGATGCGGCCGTTGAAGATTGCGGGGAGCATGTGCGGCGGCGTGTTGGTATTATTGGAAACGGCTTCGAGATGCTCCGGCAGAATGTCGGCGTGCAGTTTGATGTGGCCGGCGTTGTGGCCGGCGAGGTTCAACAAGTGCGATTGAACAGGCTCGCCATCTGCGGAGAGAACGATGGAGGCGCTCTTTGCGGTCAACGCACGGCCTTGCAGCTCGAGTTGCAGCGGCTTGCCGCGCTGGCCGCCGAGCGGGAAGTACGCGGTGACGCACGGCCCGCGTCGGAGTGTGAGGCGATAGACGTAATGCTGCAACCCACCGAAATTCATGTCGTGAATCCGTACGTGGTACAAACCATCGCGGGTGCATTCGAAGTGGATGGCCGGATCGGAGCCGCGCCGTCCTGTTTGCACGGGCACTTCACGTCCGGCGGAGTCGGTCACGACGAGTCGCGCGTCCAGCGCCGATCCCAGTTCTTTGGCCGCGACTTCGCAGGAGATCACTTCACCAGCTTTGGCGCGGAAGGCCCACACATCGACGTTTTCGCGCGGGAAGATGCGGCCGTTGATAGTGAGAGGCAATGTGACTTCGACGGGGACCGGCGCGCCATCCATCTCTTTCTCGATAATTTCGGGCAGGTCGCCGATGACAAATTTCATCGCGGGTGTGGCGCCTTGCGATGTCCAGACACGCCAGTGGCGCCCGCCGATGGCGGCATCGCCCGCGATCTTCACTTGGCCGGCGTGGTCGCGCGGATAATTTTCAGTCTGCTGCGAAGCGGGTTGATGGATGAACGGGCCTTCAAACCAAACCGTGTCCGTTTCTCGGACGGTGTCGCTGGCGGTGACGCCGGGCCCGAGCATCTGGAAACGGGCTGTGTCGTGGAGGTGATGCCCGCCGATCTTGAAGTTCACCGCGGTGCCGCGCTGTCCACCGGCGGGGAAGATGTAGGAAACGCTCGGAGGCTCGGCCCGCGTAATTAGCACGAGACAGGAAACGAGGGCGAAGAGGCTGCGAAAGATCACACGCAATCAGAGCAGTTCGCGGATGACGCGGCCGTTGTTGGTGAGCGCGATCGGCCGGCCTTCGGGCGTGTGGAGTTCGTCCTGCGGATTGATTCCGAGCAGGTGGTAGGTGGTCGCGGCCAGATCCTCCGGACCGCAGGGACGTTCGGCCGGGTCTTGAGCCCAACGATCGCTCGTGCCCAGCACGCGCCCACCTTGGATGCCGCCGCCGCCGAGGGCCACGGTGAAGCAGCGACTCCAGTGGTCGCGCCCGGCGTTCTTGTTGATCTGCGGCGTGCGGCCGAACTCGCCCGTGACCACCACCAGCGTGCGTTGCAAAAGGCCGCGATCGGCGAGATCGCGAAAAAGAGCCGCGATGGCGAGATCGAACTTCGGCATCAACTGGTCCTTCAATGCGGAGAAGTTCCGGTCGTGCGTGTCCCAGTTGGAGTGCTCGACGGTCACGCAGCGTACGCCGGCTTCCACGAGGCGCCGCGCCATCAGACAGGATTGACCGAGCGTGTTGCGGCCGTACTCGTCGCGGAGCTTCTCCGGTTCTTCCTGGATGTTGAAGGCCCGCTTGGCCTCGGGCGAGGTCATCAGATCAATAGCGCGGTGCGAAAAGGCGCCCATCAGGTTCGCACCCGAGTTGGCGCGCACTTCGGCAGATTTCTGGAAGCGATCCACTTGAGCGAGAATCTCTCTTCGCGCCGCGAGCCGCGTTGGGTCGAGCAGCAGGGGCGGGGAAAGGTCCGGCACGGAGAAACTGGGCGAACTGGGGTCGGCCTCGATGACGAACGGCACTGCGGCCGGACCGAGGTAGGCCGCTCCGCCACTGGGGTGCATGGTCGGCAGGCAGATGTACGGGGGCACCGAGCCACGCGCGCCGAGTTTCTGGGCGATGGCCGAACCGAACGAAGGCTGCTGGTTGTTCGGCTTGAGGCCGCCGTTGAAGCCGGCCACGGGATGATAGCCGGTGAGCATGTAGTGGTCGGCCTCACCGTGGTTGGCATTGCGGTGCGTGAACGAGCGGATGAGAGAGAACTTGTCCATCTGGCGCGCGATCCGCGTCAGTTGATCGCAGATCTGGATGCCGGGCACGTTGGTGTTCATCGGCTGGAACTCGCCGCGGATGTTCTCCGGCGCGTCGGGTTTCAGATCGAACGTATCGATGGTGCTCATCCCGCCTTTGAGGAAAACGTAGATGAACGACATCTCCGAGTTGCCGGCGACAGGCGACGCGCCGCTCGCCGCAAGGGCCTGCTGCCGTAGCAATGCGGGCACGGCGAGGTTCATGCCGAAGAGTCCTGCCACGCCCACGCGCAAGAAATCCCGGCGCGGCGAGCGGTCACAGAAGAGGTTGGGGGCGAGTGGTCGGTTCATAGGCTCCGCTGGATTGGACGTGGTGTGGCGGTTCCCATTCAGTGCCCTTTTAGTGATTATAGGCGAACTCGAGGGAATTCAGTAAGCTCCAAGAGAGGTCTTCGGCCGCGTGACGGCGCTGCCGTGGATCGCGCTGGAGATGGCGGATCGCGGCGGCTTTTTCGGTGCTGGTCGGAAAACGGCTGAAGAACGCGAGATAGATTTCCTCGGTCAACTTTTCATCGGAAGAGTGTTCACGTGTCAGGCGGGCCACGGCGCCGCCTTCGTGCGCGAGTTTGGCCTGCAGTTCGGGCGAGTTCATCAAGTGCAGCACCTGCGAGATGCTCGCTCCGGAGTTGCGCTCACAGTCGCAGGCCGAGGCGCGTTGAGGCCGGCCGAAGAGTTTCAGGAAGTAATGCTCCATCTGGCTGTCCCAAAGCTGGATAGCGCGGTACCCAGCGGGGACGCCCTCGAATTTCTCCGGCACGCCGATGGCATCGCCCACGGCATCCAGCAGCACCTCGGCCGGCAGGCGGCGGAACAGCGCACGGGAGTAGTTCTGCTCGTCCTGTTCGTTGGCTGCATTGGGGGCGGAGGAGAGTTGATAGGTGCGCGAAGCGGCGAGGGTGCGGATGAGTTGCTTCAAATCGAAACGCTTCTCGACCACGTGTCGCGCCAGCGCGTCGAGCAGGGCAGGGTTGGTCGGCGGATTCGTGGCGCGGACGTCGTCCACCGGTTCGACGAGGCCGCGTCCGAAGAAATGCGCGACCATCCGGTTGGCGAGGTTGCGCGCGAACCAGGGATTCTCCGGTGCGACCAACCACGCGGCGAGGTTTTGGCGGCGGTCGCCGTCCGGTGTCGTTGCGGGCATCACGCCGCCCAATGGATAGGGATGGATCGACTCGCTGGTGCGGGGGTGCGAGAGCGCCGGCGTCCCTTCGGCCGTCAGCAATTCACCCGTCGCGCCTTTTTTGTATCCGACCTGCTGGAAGAACGCCTGCATGCCGTAGTAATCACGCTGGCTCCAGCGATCGTACGGATGTTGGTGGCACTCCGCGCAGGCGATGCGCACGCCGAGGAAGACCTGCGCGACGATCCCCGACATGTCGCCGGGGCGCTTGGCGACTTTGTAGAAATGTCCGGCTGCGGATTCGTCCAACGGCCCCTCGGCGGTGAGTAATTCGCGCGCGACCCGGTCGAAGGAGCGGTTCTCCAACAGTGCGCCGCGAATCCACTCGTAGTACGCGAAGGCGCCTTTGTGGCCCAGCGCCTGCCGATCCACGCGCAATAAATCAGCCCAGCGCAACGCCCAGTAGTCGGCGTACTCGGGCCGTTCCAACAATGAATCCACCAACCGTGCGCGCCGGTCGGATCGTGTGTCGGCGAGGAACGCGCGCGACTCCGCAGGCGTCGGCGCGGTGCCGATGATGTCGAGAAAGGCGCGCCGCAGAAATGTTGCGTCATCGCAGAGTCCCGAGGAAGCGAGGTTCAGCTTGCGCAATTGCTCGTCCACCAGTGTGTCGATGAAGTTGAAGGCCGGCACACTGGTCGCCGGAGCCGCCGGACCGCTGCGTGGAATGAGAAGGCGACAGACCGACACCGAGCCGAGGAAGCGTGCCATCACGGCCGATTGGCCGGCGATGTCCCCCGTGCTGATCACGCCGTGCGCGTCCACGCGTGCCAAACGGTCGCTGTTTGACTGGAAGATGCAGAGGTGCGTCACGTCCTGCTTGGTTCCGTCAGTGAAAGCGGCGATCACGCGCAGCGGCAGTTTGGAATTCACCGGCAGCACCCGTTCGGCTGGTTCGATCTGGATGCCCGTCACTCGCGCGTCGTTGGTCGAGCCGAACGGCGCGCCGCCGGCCACCCATGCGCGCATCGTCTCGTACGCCGCCGCGCCGCGCGGAATACGCGCGCCGCCGGCGTGCGGCACTTCGCCGGAAATCTTTCGTAGCAACAAACTGTTCTCCGGCGCGGAAGCGGAAGTACGGCGGCCGCGGCTCTCGCGCACCAATGCCGAGTGGTCGGCCGCCGGATCGTAACCGAAGATGGAGAGCTTGAATCCGTTCTGGCCTTCGGCTTTGCCGTGGCAACTCGAGGCGTTGCAGCCGAAACGGCTGAAGAGCGGCGTGATGTCGCGCTCGAAGTTGAGCGGTCGTTGAGCGGGAGATTTGCTGTTGGCGGCAGGGGATGCCGGTTCCTGTTTCGCGCAGAGCAACAGCGGCACCGCGGCGAACAGGAACAAGAGATGGCGGGTACCGCGCGACATGGTTAAAGCAGGATTTCTTTTATCAATTCGCCGTGGTCGATGTCGAGCCGCTTGCGGCCGGGCACTTCGAGTTTGTGCGAATCAAGCCCGAGCAAATGGAGCGTGGTGGCGTGGATGTCGGTGACGTAATGGCGGTTTTCCACGGCGTGAAAGCCGAGCTCGTCGGTCGCGCCGTGAGTGATGCCGCCTTTGATTCCACCGCCCGCGAGCCACGCGCAAAAGCCCTGCGGATGATGGTCGCGCCCATCGCCCTGTGCGCCGGGCGAGCGGCCGAACTCGGTGCCCCAGACGACGAGCGTGTCCTTGAGCAGGCCGCGCTGCTTGAGATCCTTGAGCAGGCCGGCGATCGGCTTGTCCACCTGCGCGGCGAGTTGGGTGTGGTTGGCTTTGATGCCGCCGTGGGCGTCCCACGCGCCGCCGCCGGAATTGCTGCCGTGAAAGAGCTGCACGAAACGCACACCGCGTTCGACGAGCCGGCGCGCCACGAGGCATTGTTCGCCGAAGGCTTTCGTGTTCGCTTGATCAAGCCCGTAGAGTTTCTTGGTCTCCTCGTTTTCCTTGTCGAGCGCGACCGTCTCGGGCACGGCGGTCTGCATCTGGAAGGCGAGCTCGTAGGACTTGATGCGCGCGCGCAGATCCTTGTCGTCGGGATATTCGATGCCGGCGAATTGATTGAGTTTGCCGAGCAAGCTCAGGTTCTCCCGCTGCTCGGCGAGTGTGAGCGCGTTGCCGGCGGGCGTGATGAATGGAAGCGGGTTTTTCGGATCAGTGCCGAGACGCACCCCGCTGTGCTCGGGGCCAAGGTGGGAGGCGCCGAAGGTCCACGTGCCGCCGCAGCATTCGTTCGTCGGCTGGCCGAGCACGACGAATTCCGGCAGGCTTTCGTTCAACGTGCCGAGGCCGTAACTGATCCACGAACCGATGGTGGGCAGGCCGCCGTCGCGCGGATGTCGGCCGGTGTGCCAAGTGAGCTGCGCTCCGTGATCGTTGTGAGCTGTCCAAAGCGAGCGCACCACGGCGAGGTCGTCGGCGCATTCGCCGATGTGCTTGAACCAATCGCCCACCACTAGCCCGCTTTGACCGTACGGCTTGTGGCCGGTGTTGAGGCCCATGATGGTTTTGCGGCCGCCGTGAGCCGGATTGGCCTCGGTGATGCGCAGCTTCTTCGGATCCATCACATCCTTGTACGGCGTGTCGTCGATGGATTTGCCGGCGTACTTGTTGAGCTCCGGCTTCACGTCGAAGCTTTCGACATGGCTCACGCCGCCACCGAGGAAAATCCAGATGACCGATTTCGCCTTGGGTGTGAAATGCGGTTTGCCATCCGG
The DNA here is from genome assembly GCA_009691645.1 of Pedosphaera sp. GTDB lineage: Bacteria > Verrucomicrobiota > Verrucomicrobiia > Limisphaerales > SIAT01 > SIAT01. Next base: position 14,016 of record SIAT01000003.1, read on the forward strand.
CGGACGAAACGCAACCGGCGCCTCGCCGCGCGCCACGCCGTCCTTGAACAGCAGCGCGCCGAGCGCGAGACCGGTGAAACCCATGCCGGTGTCGGCGAGGAACGTGCGGCGATTCACGCCCGTGCAGCGGGGGTGGGAAGGTGATTTCATGGCGAGGATCTGGCCTCGGAGTCACAAAGGCACGGAGCGGGGGTGAGAATGAACCGCTTGATGCCGTCCTTCAACAGGCGGGTGTTGAAATTGATGAGCAAGCCGACCGCACGTCGGGTCACTCTGAGATAAGCCAGCACCTGCGCTTCAAATAATGAATCCAGCCGTTCGACACTTTTCAACTCCACCAAAAGGTCGTCGCCCACGAGCAGACCCACGCGATACTCACCGATGGCGCGGCCTTTGTGGTGGATCGGGAATGCGGCCTGTCGCTGGAAGGGGATTCCTCCCAGTTCCATCGCCAGCGCGGTTTCGTAGGTGACCTCCAGCAATCCCGGTCCCAAGCGTCGGTGCACCTCGATGGATGCGCCAATCGCCTTCTCGCTTAGAGAATTGATTTCAGTCAAATCCCTCTCTGCGTCCCCGTGTCTCTGTGGCCGAGAGTTCATCGCGCGGTCACGAAGTCGTTATGGTTGAGCAGCACGAGTGCGAGGTTTTCGCGCGCACGCTGGGTGGCGGCCGGCGCGGCTTTGGCGTCGGCGGACTCCGCTTTCTTGAGGAACTCGCGGCAGGCTGCCAGTTCATCGGCGCGCGGTTCGCGGGTGAGCACGCGGCGGTACGCGGCGCGGATGAAGGCGTCCGGCGCAGTCGCCGCGGCGAGTTCCTTCGCCAGCCCGCGGGCTTGGTTGAGTGCCAACTCGCTGTTGGCGAGAGCGAGCGCCTGCTGCGGCTTCACCGTCTGTTTGCGTTCGTAACATTCACCGACGCTGGCGCTGTCAAAGATCTGGAGGAACTCGACTTCTTTCTCGGCGGCGGTTCGCAGATAAAGACTGCGGCGACGAGAGGTGAGACCGAGTTTGTTGTCAATCTCCGGCCCGCCTCGCGTCACGTCGAGTTGGCCAGAGGCGAAGAGGAGATTATCGCGTACCGCTTCGGCTTCGAGCCGGCGCGAGTTCATCCGCCAGAGGAACCGGTTGTCCGGATCGAGCTTCGCGCTGGCGGTATCGGGCGTGGACGCCATGCGATAAGTAGCGCTCGTGACGATGAGCCGGTGGATCGCTTTCATGCTCCAGCCGCGCGTCATGAACTCGGCCGCGAGCCAATCGAGCAACTGCGGATGGCTCGGCGGACGGCCGTTCGCGCCGAAGTCATCCACGCTCGGCACGATGGCCGCGCCGAAATGGCGAAGCCAGATGTGGTTCATCGCCACGCGCGCGGCGAGCGGGTTCTCCGCGCTGGCGACCCACTTGGCGAACGCAAGACGCCGGCCGGTGCTGGTGGCGGGATGGCTCGTGAGGACACGCGGCTTGAAAGTGTTCGTGGCCGGCCCGGCGAGTTCCTTCGCGGCGGCATCGATGACTTTCTCGGCCTCGGCGACCTTCTTTTTCGCGGTGTCGAAGTCCTTGGCGGCCTTGTCCTGCGCTGCTTTGTCGGTGCCTTTGGTGGCGGTGTCGTGTTTGGTTTGCGCGTCCGTCTCAGCTTTCTTTAATGGGAAAAGCTTCTGCCGCGCTTCGGCGGAAACAATCTGGCGTTGGACGGCGTTGGCCTCGATGGCGAGTTGGGTCCAAGCGGCGTCAGTTTTCTTTCCAGCATCCTCGGCGGCCTCGAGACGAAGCACAAGATCGGTGTTCTGTCGGCGGAGCTTGGCAAGATCGAGACCCAATTCCGCCGCGGCACGTTCGGGGGCGTCGAGCTTGAGCTTGGCGAGCGCGGCCTGCGCTTCAGTCACGGTTTTCTCGGCCGCGGCGCGCGTTTCCTTCAACACAAACTCCCGCTTGTCGGGTTGCGTGGCAAAGCGGGGAAGGGTGATGGGCGCCACTTTGAACGTGCCGCCGAGCAGGCTGAGCACGCCGGGCGCGATGGGCGCGTTGGTGAGCGGACGATGTTCATCGCCGCGTTGCAACAGATGCGTGACGGCCGCGGGCTTCGCGTCGTAAATCCGCGCAAGCCCAGCCTTCATCGCGTCCGGTTCGCCGGGCAGACGATCGAAGCGCACGTCGTGCGGCTCGAAGATCGCGCGGAGCTGGTAATACTCGCGCTGCGCAATCGGGTCGGTCATGTGATTGTGGCATTTCGCACAGCCGACGGTGAGGCCGAGGAAGGCTTTGCCGGTGTGGGCAAGCGTGTCCTCGAGCCATTTCTCGCGGCTGTAACGCTTGTAATTCCGCACGAGAAAACCGGTCGCGCGCAGGGCATTTTCGTCCTCGGGCGCCAACTCGTCCGCCGCGAGCATCTCGATCAGCATCCGGTCGTAGCCTTTGTCGGCATTGAGCGATTCCACGATCCAGTCGCGCCAACGCCAGATGTGCGGTGTGCTGTCGCGGTACTGGTCGTTCCAGCCGGACCAATCGCTGTAGCGCCACACGTCCATCCAGTGCCGGGCCCAGCGCTCGCCGTGACGCGGATCGGCCAGCAGACGGTCCACGACCTTCTCGTAAGCATCGGGCGAAGTGTCCTTCAGAAAAGCATCGAGATCATCCGGCGTCGGCGCGAGGCCGGTGAGGTCGAGATAAACGCGGCGCAACAGAACTTCCTTGGTCGCCTCCGGCCGCGGCTTGAGTTTGAGCCGCTCGTGCTCGGCAGAGACGAAAGTGTCAATTTGATTACGCGCCCACGTCGTGTTCTTCACTTTCGGCGGGGCGGGGCGCTGGACCGTTTCAAACGGCCGCCAGCGGTAATCATTTTGTGTCTTGGCAAAATCAGCTCGGAGCCGCGCGCCTTTGGTGAGGTCGCTTTTCTTCGGCGTCTCCTTCGCGTCGCCCGGGCTGGTGCCGAGCAGCAGCTCGGTAAAGTTGTCCACGCCATCGCCGTCGGCGTCCTCGCTCGCGATGGCGGTCAGACGCGCGGCGAGATCGCGTTTCTTGCCGGTGGCTTCTAGTTCGGCGGCCATCTTGCGCAGTCGGTCGCCGAAGGGGTTGTGCGGGAATTCCTCGAGCAACGCTGGCGCTTTGTTGTCGCTCGGCAGATGGCAAGTCGTGCACTGGTTGAGGCGCGCGGGCAGGAAAGAATCGAGGTGCGTTCCCAGCGCTTTTTTGTTCGCCGGCGTGGCGTGGATTGGTGCGGGGTTGGCGAGGAGGAGGGCGCACAGGCAGAGCCAAATCGGCGCGGGTAGAGATCTGATGGTACGCGTGAAGCTCATTTTGGTCGCCGTCATTTTAGACTGGCGCGAAGCCATGTCAATTCAACGTGCGAGCTCTTGAATCTAACTTTTGTGAAGGTAAGCCCCGAATACTTTTCTTGATTTGTTGAAACACTTGTTTCAAACATATGTTTGAAATGGCGCGAGACAAGGAAAAGCCCGCGATTGGGGAGCCGACTCGGCAGCAGTTGCTGGAGGCGGCGAGCGCGGTCTTTGCCGAGTGCGGCTTCCGCGCGGCGACGGTCCGGCAGATCTGCGAGCGAGCCGGCACGAACGTGGCGGCGGTGAACTACTATTTCAATGGCAAGGCGGGTTTGTACGCTGAAGTGCTTCGTTTCGCACACCGTTGCGCGGAGGAGCGGCATCCGGCCAGTGCAGCCTCGGGCAAGAATCTGGCGCCGGAGCGTGAATTGGAATTGTTCGTCCACGCCTTTCTGCAGCGCCTGTTCGACGAGGGGCGCACGGCGTGGCTGGGCAAACTGATGTCGCGTGAGATGGTCGAGCCGACGGCCGCGCTCGATGCGGTGGTGGAGGAACAGATACGCCCCAGTTCGCGCCATCTTCAAGGCGTCTTGCGCCAGTTGCTCGGTCCACGCGCCGCGATGGAACAGGTGCGCTTGTGCGAGATGAGCGTGGTGAGTCAGTGCCTTTTCTACCATCACTGCCGACCGGTCATCAGCCGGATGTTCCCCAGGTTTGATTTCAGTACGGAAGCGTTGCGGAGATTGGCGGTGCACATCACACGTTTCTCGCTGGCGGGTTTGAAGGGGACGAAGAAAGGAGGCGACTGATGTACCACATCGCGTTGAAAATGCTGCTGGGCAACCGCTCGAAGTATGTCGTGCTGGTGAGCGGCCTGACCTTTGCCACGCTGTTGATGACGCAGCAGTGCGCGATCTTCTGCGGGCTGATGCTTTGGACCACTGGCAGCCTTCAAAACATGCGCTCCAAGATTTGGGTGACCGACCCGAAGGTGGAACAGGTGAATGAGGTGCGCCAGTTGCGCGACACCGATGTGGGCCGCGTGCGCTCGGTCGAGGGGACGGCGTGGGCCGTCCCGCTCTTCTGGGGATTGCAGCAAGCGAAGCTCGCCAACGGCACGTTCAAACAGATCCAACTCGTCGGTCTGGAAAGCGCCACGCTGGTGGGCCGGCCGCATCAGATGGTCGCCGGCCGCATCGAGGATGTGCGCCTGCCGAACGCCGTGGTCATTGACGAACTGGCGATTCTTCGACTCAGCGCCGGTCGCGCGAAACCGATCGGCCTCGGCGACACCTTCGAGATCAACGACCGCGAGGCGCGCGTCGTCGGCGTCTGTCGCACGGCCAAATCGTTCTTTGGCATGCCGTACATTTTCACCACGTACGATCAGGCGCTGCAGTTCGCGCCGAAGACGCGCAAGATGCTTTCGTTCATTCTCGCCGAGCCGGCGGATGGATGGACGGTCGAGGCGACCGCGCGGTCCATCGAGCGCACCACCGGCCTGCGCGCCTACACGGAGAAGGATTTCTTCTGGGCGACCATCCGCTGGTATTTTCGCAACACCGGCATTCCGATGTCGTTTGGCATCACCATCCTGCTCGGCTTCTTCGTGGGCGTGGCGGTGTCGGGACAGACGTTCTACACCTTCGTTTTGGAAAACTTACGGCACCTCGGTGCGCTCAAAGCGATGGGCGCGAGCGACGGATTACTCGCGCGAATGCTGATACTTCAGGCGCTCACGGTGGGCTTGATCGGCTACGGACTCGGCATCGGGTTGACTTGTCTGTTCGGCGTGCTGGTGCTGAAGAAAGGCGAGCCGCCGTTCATGCTGCCGTATCAGGTGCCGCTCGGCGCGTTGGGGGCCGTGCTGTTCATCTGCATTTTCGCCGCGCTGTTGGGGATCCGACAAATCCGCAAACTTGAACCCGCAATCGTTTTCCGTGGCTGAGAACAAAAACAACTACGCGGTGCACGTGCGCGGTGTGTCGAAAACCTTCGGCTCGGGCCTGACGGCCGTGGCTGCGCTCAAGACCGTGAACTTCGACGCACGCGAGGGCGAGTTGCTGATGATCGTGGGGCCGTCTGGCTGCGGTAAAACGACGCTGCTCAGCACCATTGCTGGCACCCTTCAGTTCGATGTGGGCGAGATTGACGTGTTCGGCCTGGCTTTGCAAAAGATGACCAAAAGTCAGACCACCACGTTTCGTCGGCAGAACATCGGTTTCATCTTTCAGGAATTTCATCTCATCCCCGCACTCAGCGCGGTGGAGAACGTCAGCGTGCCGCTGCTCATCAATGGTGCTTCGCGTGCTATCGCCGAGAAGAAATCGCACGCACTGCTTGCGCAAGTGGGTCTCGAAGGTCGCGGACATGAGCTGCCCACCAATCTTTCGGGAGGACAGCAACAGCGCGTGGCCATCGCGCGCGCGCTGGTTCATGAGCCGCGGTTGATCATTTGTGACGAGCCGACTTCGGCTCTCGATAAGGAGAATGGCGCGCGGATCATGGAGCTGCTCCAGCGGGTCGCGCGTGCTCCCGGCCGCTGCGTTGTCGTCGTCACGCACGACAACCGCATCTTCAAATACGCCGATCGGATGACCGAGATGGAGGATGGTCGTATCGCGCGTGTCCACGACATCAAAGACGGTCAAAGCCCTCCATTCAGCCCCAATTGATTTATGATGCTTCTCACCAAACCCAGCTTTTACCTCGCGCTCGCGGGCATTGTCGGTGTGATTCTGCTCGTGAAGAATTCCAGCCGCGAATCGCCCTCGCCACCGCCGTTCGCCGAGCCGGCTCGCGCGCCGTACGCGGAATCACTTGCTGCCAGCGGCCTCGTTGAAGCGGTTCGCGAGAATGTGAAGATCGCTCCGCCCCGCCCCGGTCTTGTGCAAAAGGTGTTGGTCGAAGTCGCGCAGAAAGTGAAGGCCGGTGACGCGTTACTTCAACTGGATGACCGCGAGTCGCGCGCGCGGATCGAGGCTGTTCGCGCTCAACTCGGCGCGTTACGTGCGGCCATCGCCGTCGAGGAAGTGCTCGTGGCCGATGCTCTCGATCAATTGGAGCGGATGCGAAAGCTCGCCAAGGCCGAGGTCGCCACCGAGGAAGAGTTACGTCGGAAGGAGTTCGCTCACCGCGCGGCCGAGTCGCGCGTCGTTAAATTGAAAGCCGACCAGCCGGTGATCGAAAGCCAGATCGCGCAGGCACAGACTGAAATCGATCTACTCACCGTGCGCGCGCCGCGTACTGCGACGGTGTTGCAGGTCAATATCCGCGCCGGCGAATACGCAAATGTAGCCGCGCCCGAGCCGTTGATGATGCTCGGTGATGTCGAGAAACTCCAAGTCCGCGCGGACGTGGATGAACAGAACGCGCCGCTCTTCGAGGCCGGTCAGCCCGCCGTCGCCTTTCTCAAGGGCACCACGCAGAACGCGATGCAGCTCCGGTTCGTCCGCGTCGAGCCGTTCGTTGTTCCGAAACGCTCGCTCACCGGCGACAGCCTCGAGCGCGTCGATACGCGTGTGCTCCAGATCATTTATGAACTGGACCGCCCAGCAGCTCCGCTCTACGTCGGCCAGCAGGTGGATGTTTTCATTCAACGCACGTCCCGTCCGAAGCCCGTCACCAACGCGCCGTCGATTACTGTTCCGACGAACACCATCAACGGAGGGAAATCGCCATGAAACGCGTCGTTGTTTTCTTCGCGCTACTGATCTGGAGCGGAACCGTTTTTGCGGCGGCAACGAACGCGCCTTTCGCAGGGCCGCTTTCACTCGAAGATGCTTACAATCTCGCCCTCGCGCAGAACCACGGCATCCGCAAAAGCCTCAAAGAACTGGAGGCGACGTACGGTGTGGTGGTGCAGACGCGTGCCGTCGCGTTGCCCAAAGTGCGTTGGTTCACCGATTTTCAATCCAGCGATGCGAACTCGGTCGAGGCCGTGCCGGTCGCCGGCATCAAAGCGCCCGATCACCGCTGGTCGAGCAGCTTGCGAGTCGTGCAATCCATTTACGAAGGCGGCCGGCTCACCGCCGCGCTGCGTCTCGAGAAACTGGTTTGGGAACAAGCCGTCCTGCAGCATCGGATCCTCATCGCGGACACGCTGCTCAACGTCCGTGTGATTTACGATGATGTGCTCCTCAGCGCGCAGCAGATCGCGGTGCAGGAGGCGTCGGTCCGCCTGATCGAACGCGAACTGGAAGATGCGAAGAAACGTTATGCCGCCGGTGCCGCTCCGAAATTCAATGTCCTGCGCGCCGAGGTCGAACTGGCCAACGCGAAGCCGCGGCTCATCCGCGCGCGCAACGCGCTACGGGTCGCTCGAAGCCAGCTCGCGCTCCTGCTCGGTCAGTCTGCGCCGAGGGGAACCGAGGAAGTTCCACTCGATCTGAACGGCGTGCTGACCGTCGAACCGTGGACGATCGAACTGCCCGCGGCCATCGCCCGCGCGTTCGATCAACGCATCGAACTGGCCGCCTTGCGTGTCACCGAAAAGATCCGCGCCGAGGACATCGTCATCGCCGAGAGCCGCCGCAAGCCGACGGTTGAGCTCTTCAGCGGCTACGGCGCGCGCAGCTCCAGTCTCACACGCGATCTCACGCACGACATCTCCGGTTGGTTCGGCGGCGTGCAGGCGACGTGGGATATTTACGACGGCAACTTGAGCAAAGGCCGCATCACGGAAGCCAACGCCAAACGCCAGAAGGCGCGCATCGAGATTGAGGAACGGATGTTGCAGATCGAACACGAGGTGCGTGTCGCCCACTTGAATTTCGCCGAGGCGCGCGAGTTGCTCGCTTCGCAGGAGAAAGTGCAGGAACAGGCCGAGGAAGCGCTGCGGCTCGCGCAGTCCCGCGCCGCCGCCGGTGCCGCCACGCAGCTCGATGTGCTCACCGCGCAGACCGCGCTCACCGAGGCCCGTAGCACGCAGGTGCAGGCGCGGCATGATTACTCGGTGGCCCGCGCCCGTCTTGAGCGCGCCATCGGTCTCGGATTTCAAGTGGAGAAACAGGGCGCGCCCTGATCGTCGTGTGATGGCCTCGATTTTCTCCTTAACCCGTCGTGGGCATCTGCGCTAGTGTGCGGCGTTCGTTTTTAGACTGATGAAAAAACCGTCGCTCCTGGTCATCTTTTTGACCGTCTTCATTGACCTCGTCGGGTTCGGCGTCGTGCTGCCGCTGCTGCCGCTTTACAGCGAGCAGTTCGGCGCCAAAGGCTGGCAGATTGGCCTGATCATGGCCGCCTATTCGGCGATGCAGTTTCTCTTCGCGCCAATGTGGGGGCGGCTCTCGGACCGCATCGGCCGGCGGCCGGTGCTGCTGGTGAGCACCGCGGGCGCTGCGGGATCGTACGCCATCTTCGGGCTCGGTTCGGGGATCACGGAGGCGACGACGGCGCTGGCGGTCATCCTTCTCTCGCGACTGCTGGCGGGCATCTGCGGCGCGAATATCACGGTGGCGCAGGCGTGCATCGCGGACGTGACGCCGCCAGAGGAGCGTTCGAAGAAGATGGGACTCATCGGAATGGCGTTCGGGCTCGGCTTCATCTTCGGCCCGGCGATCGGCGGGGTCGCCATCAAGCTGTTCGGGATGGCGGGGCCGGGATGGGTGGCGGCGAGTCTGTGTGCGACGAACTTCCTCCTCGCGCTCGCCATCCTGCCGGAGACACGCCCGGCCACGGGCGCGACGCGCCACGGCGCGCGGCCGCGTTTGAACCAATGGTCGCATGTGCTGGCGCGGCCACAGATCGGCTTGCTGGTGCTGGTTTTCTTTCTCGCCACGTTTTGTTTCACCTGTTTCGAGACGACGCTGAGCCTGCTGATCGCGAAGAATTTCAATCTGGTGAAAGGCGAGGCAGTGACGTCGCTCGACCTGCTCAGCAAGGAGAAGTTCGCGGATGCGGCGACGGCGGCGACAATCCTTTTCACCTACTGCGGTGTGATCGGCGCGTTCGTGCAGGGCGGGCCGCTGGGCAGGATTGTGAAGCGTTTGGGCGAGCGCCGCCTCATCGCGCTCAGTCTGCTGCTGGTGGGCGTTTGTCTGATTCCGCTGCCGTTCATCCGTGGCGATGGCAAGCTCACTTTCAGCGCTCTCTTCCAATCCGGCAGTGCGGCGTGGTGGCTGATACTCGTGGTGTTGGGCGGGCTTTCCATCGGCTCGAGTCTTGCGCGTGCTCCGCTTTTCGGCCTCATCTCCATCCTCACCCCACCGGAGGAACAGGGTGAGACTATTGGCGTGGCGCAGAGTGCTGGTAGCCTCGCGCGGATTCTTGGCCCCGTATTCGCCGGCGGCCTGTTCGACCTGAGATACGGCGGATTACCGGTCGGTGCGGTCCCCTACGTGATTTCCGGTTGCGTGGCGATCATCACGGCGATGCTGGCGTGGCAACGCCTTCGCGGCGCGGAGATCAAAGCGTCGAGGCAGCCATGATTCGCAATGTCATTTTCGACTGGTCGGGGACGCTGGTGGATGACTTGCCGGCTGTCTGGCGCGCGACGAACCACATTCTTGAGAAGGCGGGCCGCTCCGCAATGACGCTCGCCGAGTTCCGCGCCGAGTTTTGTTTGCCGTTCAAGCTCTTTTACGACCGTCACACGCCGGAGATCCCGATGGCGCAACTCGAAGAATGGTATCACGCGGTTTTCCCGACGGTGCAGGACACCGTGGAGCCTCTGCTGCACGCGCGAGGTTTCCTCGACTTCTGCCGCGGCCGTGGCCTGCGCCTTTTTCTGCTGAGCACAATCCACAGTCGGCAATTCCCGCCGCAGGCGGAGCGCACCGGTTTCGGCGGCTACTTCGAGCGCGTGTATATCGAGGTGATGGATAAACGCGAGAAGATCCGCGAGCTCGTCGCCGAGAACTCTCTCGATCCGCGCGAAACGATTTTCGTGGGCGACATGCAGCACGACATCGAGACCGCGCGGCACGGCGGCGTCTGGTCTTGCGCGGTGTTGACCGGTTTCAACCGACTCGATCAGCTTCGCGCCAGCCGGCCCGATCTGCTGGTCGAGCACCTCGGCGAATTGCAGCAGATCCTCGAACGGAACGGATTGGAGTTGCCCGTGAACGGCTTCGCAAAAAATCCGGCGGACTCGCGTCCCATCGCGACCGTCGGCGCGCTGATCTACAACGACGCGGGCGAAGTGTTGATGGTCTGCACTCGCAAGTGGTCGGACAAATGGGGGATCCCCGGCGGCAAGATTGAACGTGGCGAGACCGCCGAGGCCGCGCTGCGCCGCGAGTTGAAGGAGGAAACGGACCTCGCCGTTGCGGATATCCGTTTCGTGTTCGTGCAGGACTGCATCGATTCGCCGGAGTTTTACCGCGCCGCACATTTCCTCCTGCTCAACTACACCTGTCGCTGCGTCGGCGAGTCCGTCGTGCGGCTTAATGACGAGGCGCGCGAGTTCCGATGGATGAGCGAGGGTGCGGCGTTGGAGATGGACTTGAACCAACCGACGCGTGTGCTGCTCGAAACTGTGCGCCGAGCCAAGGCGGGCTGAATGGACACCATCACCATCACCGACCTCGAAGTGTTCTACCGCGTGGGCGTGCCGGATGTTGAGCGCGCGAAGCCGCAGCGCCTGCTGCTCACGGTGGAGATGGAGCACGACTTCGCCAGCGCCGCGCAGCGTGATGATATTGCTGGCACGATTGATTACTACGCCGTGACCCAGCGACTGCTGAAGTTCGGTGAGGGTCGCGAGTGGCGGCTCATTGAGACGCTCGCCTGCAATCTGGCTGAAGCGGTGCTGAAGGAATTCCATCCGCATCGCGTGCGTGTGGAGGTGAAGAAATTCATCATCCCCGAGGCGCGCCACGTTTCCGTGCGCATCGAGCGCGCGTCGTCGGCTTAAATATCTTCTGCCGATTGCGAGGAAAGCGCTCGGCTTTTCTGCCCGTTGCCGAGGCTTGGCGAACCCGCCGGCATCGGCTATCCTGCGCGGTTTGGAAGACGACGGAATTCGGCGCTATGGCGACACAGTTCATCAGAATCGGCGGTGCGCGGGAGCACAACCTCAAGAACCTCACGTTGGAGATCCCGCGCGACAAGCTGGTGGTCATCACCGGGCTGAGCGGCTCGGGCAAGTCGTCGCTCGCCTTCGACACGATCTATGCCGAAGGCCAGCGCAAGTACGTGGAGTCGCTCTCGGCTTACGCGCGGCAGTTTCTCGATCAGCTCCAGAAACCGGACGTGGACTACATCGAGGGGCTTTCGCCCACCATCGCTATCGAGCAGCGCGGTGCCGGTGCAAGCCCGCGTTCGATCATCGCCACCACCACAGAGATTTACGATTATCTGCGCCTGCTCTTTGCGCATATCGGCCAGCCGCACTGTCCCGAAAGCGGTCAGGCAGTCACGCAGCAGACCCCGAGCGAGATCACGGAGAAGATTCTCGCCATGCCGGTGAAGAGCCGCGTGATGTTGCTCGCGCCGGTGATCGAGCATCAGAAGGGCGAGTTCCGCGACGTGATCGAACGGCTCGCGCGCGAAGGATTCGTGCGTGCGCGCGTGGACGGCGAGATTGTCGAGCTGGCCGTGAACACGCGGGTGAAGATTGATCCGAAAAAGAAACACGACATCGAGGCGGTGGTGGATCGGTTGGTGATCGCGCCGGAGATCCGCCAGCGGCTTGCTGATTCCGTGGAGACGGCGTTGAAGTGGGGCAACGGCCGCGTGCTGCTTCTGCATCAACCGCCGGACAAGCCGGACGCATGGAACGAGACGCTCCATTCCACGCGGATGTACAGCGCGGCGACGGGTAAGAGCTTCGACACGCTCACGCCGAAGCATTTTTCCTTTAATTCGCCGTTCGGCGCGTGCGCCGTTTGCCACGGTCTCGGCCAGAAGTTGGTGCTGGACGAGGCGCTCATCGTGCCGGTGCCGGAGAAGCCGCTGGAGGAGGCGATCGCGCCGTGGCGCCGCGGCGGTCGGCGCCTCATCATCTATTACAAGGCGCTCATTCGTGCCGTGGCCCAGCATTACAATGTGGCTCTCGAAACGCCGTACAAAAATTTGCCGGAAGAGTTCCGTCGCGTGCTCATGCATGGCACGGGCGAGCACCCGATCGAGCTTAGTTTCTGGCGCGGCGGCGCGGTGCATAAACTAAATAAACCGTTCGAGGGTGTGATTCCAAATCTTCAACGGCTCTTCCAAGAAAGTGACAGCGAGACAACGCGCCAACGCGTCACGGCCCACATGAGCGCGCAACCCTGCGATGGTTGCAGCGGTCGCCGTCTCAAGCCGGAGATTCTCGCGGTGACGATCGGCGGCGGGGCCGCGAGCGAGAAATTCAGGCCGCAGGCAGTGAAAGCGGCTCCGCGCGCGCGCGGTAAAAAAGCCAGCGATATCCCCGGCCTTTCGATCATGGACGCCTGCTCGCTCTCGGTGGACGCAGCGATCGATTATTTCAACGCACTACAGCTTACGGCGTTTCAGGAAAAGGTCGCGCACGAGGTGCTCAAGGAGATTCGCGCGCGCCTCTCGTTCCTCAAAAACGTCGGGCTTGGTTATCTCACGCTCGATCGCGAGAGCGGCACGCTCTCCGGTGGCGAAGCCCAGCGTATCCGACTCGCGACACAGATCGGCGCGGGGTTGGTCGGCGTGATTTACATTCTCGACGAGCCGAGCATCGGCCTGCATCAACGCGACAATGAGCGGTTGCTCAAGACGCTCGAAGGGTTGCGCGACCTCGGCAACACCGTGCTGGTCGTCGAGCACGACGAGGACACCATCCGCGCGGCGGACTGGCTAATCGATCTCGGCCCCGGTGCGGGCGTGCACGGTGGCGAGTTGGTCGCGGCGGGCACGGTCGGGCAGGTGATGGAGTCGCCGCGTTCGCTCACCGGGCAATACCTTCGAGGTGAACTGAGTATCGCCGCACCGAAACAGCGCGTGCCCGCGAATGGAGAGAAAGGTTGGCTGGAGATTCTTGGCGCGACCGAGAACAACTTGAAGAATGTGGATGTGCGCATCCCGCTCGGCACGTTGACTTGCGTGACCGGCGTGAGCGGTTCGGGCAAGAGCACACTGGTGGATGACGTTTTGCGCCGCGCGCTCTTCCGCAAATGGCACGGCTCGAAGGAACGCCCCGGCGCGCATCGAGGGTTGAACGGCATCGAGCAACTCGACAAAGCCATTGTCATCGACCAGACGCCGATCGGCCGGACGCCGCGTAGTAATCCGGCGACCTACACCGGATTGTTCAACCACGTGCGCGATCTTTTCGCCAAGTTGCCGTCGGCGAAGATCCGCGGCTACGGCCCCGGCCGTTTCAGTTTCAACGTGAAGGGCGGTCGCTGCGAGAAGTGCCAGGGCGACGGCGTCATCACCATCGAGATGCACTTCCTTCCAGCGGTGTATGTCACCTGCGAGGAATGCGCGGGCAAACGCTACAACCGCGAAACGCTGGAGATTAATTACAAGGGGTTGAACATCGCCGACGTGTTGGATCTGACGGTGAACGAAGCGGTGAACTTCTTCCGCGCCGTGCCGAAGATTTACGAGCCGTGCTTCACGCTCGCGGAAGTCGGTCTCGGTTACATCCATCTCGGTCAGGCGGCGACGACGCTTTCCGGCGGCGAAGCGCAACGCGTGAAACTGGCGGCGGAGCTTGCCCGCCGCGCCACCGGCCGCACGCTCTACATCCTCGACGAGCCGACGACCGGCCTGCATTTTCACGACGTGGCCAAGTTGCTCGAGGTCTTTTTCAAGCTGCGCGCCAGCGGCAATACGCTGCTCGTCATCGAACATAATCTGGATGTAATCAAGTGCGCCGACTGGATCATCGATCTCGGCCCGGAAGGCGGCACGGCGGGCGGACGCGTCGTGGCCGAGGGGCCGCCGGAGTTTGTGGCCAAGCAAAAGGGCAGTCACACCGGGCAATTTTTGAATCGTCTCTTGAGTGTGAAACGGGCATAGTGACGGCGATTTTCCTCCGGCGCAGCCGGGGATGTTCCGATGCGGTTCTTCGCGACAAGGCTGTTGTTGGCGACGTGGCTTTTTGCCGCGCCGGCCGTGTTGCGCGCACAGACGGCCGACGCGGGCGCGGAAGAGGCCGCGGTGTTCAACGCCGCGGCGCGCAGTTTTCAGGACAGCAACTGGGCCACCGCCGAACAGTGGCTCGGCGATTTTCTAAAGAAATTTCCCACCTCACCGCGTCGCGCCGAGGTGGCGCTTCTGCTCGGGCAGGCGCGTTTCAAACAACGCAACCATGCCGGCTGCATCGAAGTGCTCTCGGTTGAATTGGGGCGGGCGGGGGTTCGTTTGGAAGAATATCTTTTCTGGCTCGCGGAGGCGCAGTTCTACAAGGGCGACTTCCGCGTGGCCGCGGCGGCTTACGCGAAACTGCTGCAGGGATTCCCCAATTCGAAACGCGCGATGGAAGTGAGTGTGAGCGAAGCGTTGGCTCACGCGCGAGCGGGCGATTGGACGCGAACGATGGAGTTACTGCGGCCGGCCGACGGCTGTTTCCAGAAACTGGCCAAAGCCAATCCCGCGGCTGAAGCCACGGCGCGCGGGCAGTTGCTGCTGGCTGAAGCGCTGCTTGAACGAGGAGAGACGAAAGCGAGTGAGGTGGCGCTGGTGGCCTTGGCGCGGCGCAAGCTCGATCCCGAACTGGCGTGGCGTCGTCAGCATTTGCAGGTGCGGTTGCGCTTGGGAGGGGGCCGCGCAACGGAGGCGCTGGGGGACACATTCATCCTTTTCGAGTTGGCGACGACGGCGCGGCAGACAAATCTTGTGGCGGAGACTTTCCGGCTGCGCGGCGACATTCTGGAACGGCTCGATCGGTTGTCTGAAGCGGTTCAAGTGCATGAAAAGAATCTTGCGCCGGGAATGCCCGAGGAGCACCGGCGCGCGGCATTGCTGAAAATTCTCGACCTGACACTGCGGCAGGGACAGAGCGCCGAGGCGATCCAGCGGTTGGAGGCGTTCATCAAGGAAAGCCCGAAGGACCCGGCGTTGGATGTGGCGGAGTTTACGCTCGGGGAATTGCGGTTGAAGGAATACCGGGCGCAGATGGGTCCGCGTGCGGAATCGCCCGGCCCGCCTGCGACGGCGGCAGGGACGAATGCTTTGACAGCGGCACAGATGCATTTCGACCACATGCTGCGTGAACACACGAATAGCGTTTACACGGGCCGAACGCACCTGAACCGCGGCTGGTGCCTCTGGTACGGCGGACGCACAGCGGAGAGCCGTGCGGACTTCGCCGCAGCGGCTCGGCTTCTGCCGTTCTCCGAGGATCAGGCGTGGGCGCGTTTCAAGTTGGGCGAGGCGTATTTCCTTCACAAGGATCACACGAACGCGCTGGCGACATTTCAGGCGTTGGTGAGAGACTACGAGAAGGAGCCGGAGGTGAAGCGGCGGTTCTTCGAGCAGGTCCATTTCAAATCGCTCCGCGCCGCAATCGAGGTCGGTAATCTCCCTGCGGCGACGGTGGCGATGAGCCGAATCGTGACCGGGCATCCCGAGAGCCTCGTGGCCGACAAGGGCATGCTGCTCGTGGGGCAGGCGATGAGCCGGCTTGGAAAACCGGTCGAGGCGCGTGCGTTGCTCGCGGATTTCCTCCGTCGTTTCCCCAGCTCGCCGCTCGCGGCGGAGGTGCATCTGGCCGTGGCGCGCACGCATGTGCAGGAGAAAGATTGGCCGTCGGCCCTTACCATTTATGAGGGCTGGCTGAAGCGGTTTGGCGGGCACACGGCGCGGGCGCAGGCGGAGTTCGATCGCGCGTGGGCCTTCTCGATGTCTGGTCAGGAGACGAACGCTTTCACCGCTTTCACCGACCTCGTCGCCCGGTTCCCCGCCGCGCCGCAGACGCCGCTGGCGCAGGTGTGGGTGGCGGATAATCACTTCAACCGAGGCGACTTCGTGGGCGCGGAGAAGCAGTACCAGATTCTCTCGCAGTCCACGAATTGCCCGCCGGAGCTGCATTTCCGTGCGCGGATGATGGCGGGTCGCGCGTCTCTGGCGCGGCAGGGGTTCACGGATGCGCGGCGTTACTTCGCCGAGTTGTTCGACGACAAGAATTGCCCCGAGGAAGTGAAGGCCGAGGCGGTCTTCGCGCTGGGCGATGCGACCATCTTCGAATTCTCCGCCGCCTCGACCAAGCCGAAGGCGAAGTACGAGGAAGCGATCAACGCCTTCACGCGGTTGCAGCAGCTTTTCCCGACCAACCCGATCGCCGCGCAGGCGTGGGGGCGTATTGGTGACTGCCACTTGCAGCTCGCGCCGGAAGACCCGTCGCGCTACGAGAAAGCGCTCGGCGCTTATCAGAAAGTGATGCTGATGGAAGGCCGGATGGCGGATGTGGCGGCGCGCAGTCAAGCCGAGGTCGGCGTGGCCATCGTGCACGAGCGCGAGGCTGAAAAGAAACCGCCGGCCGAACGCGAGGCGCTGAACGAGAAGGCGCTGAGCCATTATCTGCAGGTGTTCTATGGTAAAAATCTGCGTGCCGGCGAGCAGCAGGACGCTTTCTGGATGAAGGAAGCCGGTCTCGCGGTGGCGCGTCTGCGTGAGAGCCAGATGCAGTGGGCCGAGGCGGTGGCGGTTTATCGACGGCTTCAGGAAACTTTCCCCGCGTTGCGGCCGGCGTTGGAGAAGAAGATTGATCGTGCGCTGGAACAGATGGGCGCGCCAAAGTGAACCACCATTTGACGCCGCCCGAATCCATCGCGTAGTGTGACTCAGGAAACTATGACTACCCAAACCGGAACCGAATCCGTGCTGAACCTGACCGAGAGCGCCGCCGCGCAGATCAAGCAGGTGATCGCCAGTGATGCAGGGAACGCCGGCAAGACACTCCGCGTGTATGTCGAATCGGGCGGTTGCTCGGGGATGCAGTATGGGATGACCTTCGACGAACGGCGCCCGGACGACGCCGCCGTCGAGCAGCATGGCGTGAGTGTGCTGGTGGATCCGTTCAGCGTGAGCTACCTCCGCGGCGCGGTGGTGGACTACTCCGACGAGTTGACCGGCGGCGGGTTCAAGATTTCCAACCCGAACGCGCGCGGCAATTGTGGTTGTGGCAAATCCTTTCAGACCTAGTGGGACGTGCGGGATGCACGCCGCGTAGGCCTACAAACGCCGTTCCGTGTGATGCGGAACGGCTTTTTCTTTACCCTCGTTCCTTGACGCTTTATGCCTGCCGCCCTACTGTCCGTTGAGTTTAGGGGAGCCGACCAGTCGCGTGTGCGGCGAAGGCTGAGAGTCCTGCGCGGGAGCGCCGGAGACCCGTTGAACCTGATCCAGATAATGCTGGCGAAGGGAGCTGCGAGTTCCCTTCCTACTCTGCTGGAACCATCGTTCAGCACGAAACTGATTTATGATCGCGACCAAAGATTCCATTCACCCCCACAGCAGCGA
>SIAT01000117.1 GCA_009691645.1 Pedosphaera sp.
CGTCCACCACTGGATAAGTCCGCGCGTCGCCGCGAGTGCAAAGTGTCGCCACCAGATGTCCACCCGCCGATCCGCCGAGCGCGCCAATCCGCTTCGGGTCAATCCCCCATTCCTTCGCGCGCGACCGCGCCAAGCCGAGCGCGCGTTGCGCGTCCTGCAATGGGGGCGCGTGCTTTTCCAGGCCGGGCCGCTTCGGCACGCGATACTTCAGCAGCAGGCCCGTCACACCGATCGAGTTCAACCATTCGCAGATCTCCGTTCCCTCGAGATCCCACGCCAAGATGTTGTATCCGCCGCCGGGCACCACCAGCACCGCTGCGCCCGTCGCCTTCCCTTCCGGCGCGCGATGCACCGTGAGCGTCGGGCGCGACACGTTGCCGATCCGGGCCACTCGCTTGCCGCCCACCAGATTGTCCGTCGGCTTCGTGAAATCACGCTCCTCTCCAATCTCCCCCTTCTCTCCCGGCACCCCTTTTGGCCACAGCTCAATGACCGGCAACGCAGCCGCCTCGGCGGATGCCACGACGAGCCATGAGGAAATCAGGAAGACGAAAAGAGGTAGGCGCATTTGGATGGCGCCAAAGAAACATATCCGGCTGCGGCAGAGAAGAACGAAATCGTTCACCGCGTCCTTGAAGTTCGGCAAAACTCAATGTCATCGACTTTTTCTTTTAGAAACGAAGAGGCGACGATGGAAGTTCTCCCGTTGTGTTAGTTCAACGGGAGGCTTTGAAGGAAAGGTTGGTGGAGCCGACAAGATTCGAACTTGCGACCCCCACAATGCCATTGTGGTGCTCTACCAACTGAGCTACGACCCCAACCAAAAGCGGGCTGAATCTAGTGAGACGCGCCGGATAGTCAAACGGTTTTTGCAACGAGTTGGGAAGATCCGTGAAAATGTCTCGGCGAAAAAAACCTCACCGCACCGCGCGCGACGACTTCATCCCAACCCCAACACCTTGCGTCCCTCCGCCGTGATCATTGACTGATGCCACGGCGGATCCCAGACGACCTCGACGCTCGCCTCGTCGATACCATCGAGAGTGAGAATCTTCTGCTGAGCGTCACCGGCGATGGCTGGGCCCATCCCGCAACCCGGCGCAGTGAGCGTCATCTTTACCTGCACACGGTTGCCACCTGCGGGAATCGGCTCAACAACGAGATCATAAATCAAACCGAGATCCACGATGTTCACCGGAATCTCCGGATCGTAACAGGTCTTGAGCACGGTCCAAATCTGCTCCTCTGAAACAGGACCGGCGGCAGCGAGAGAAGTGGTCGCCGTTTCGACGGACATCTCCAAACCGAGCGCGTCGGCATCTTGCGCGGTGATGCGATAAAGGCCGCCGAGCGCGTGAACGGTGAAATTGCCGCCGAGCGTTTGCAGAATGTGCGCCTCGGTGCCGACCGGAAGCGTCACGGTGGTGCCGGCCGGAATCTGCACCGCGGTGCAGTCACGCTTCAGCCCTCTTGATCCCGTCTGTTCCATGAAGGAAACCTAACCGAGCAGAGGCCGACTTGGCAATGGCAGCGAGGGGAAATCGTTTGCGCGGGCGAGATGGCTCACTTCCCTCACCACCGCGGTGAACGTCAGGCAATGAGTTCTTTGACCACGTTTCCGTGAACGTCGGTCAACCGGAAATCGCGGCCGGCGGAACGGAAGGTGAGCTTCTCGTGGTCGAACCCCAGCAGACGCAACAGTGTGGCGTGGAGATCGTGCACGTGCATCCGCTTCTCGGCTGCACGGAATCCGAACTCGTCCGTGGCACCGTGCACGTAACCCCCGCGCACGCCGCCGCCGGCCAGCCACATCGTGAAGCCGTGATGGTTGTGGTCGCGCCCGTTGATCTTGCCGGCGTTGGAACCGGGCGTGGGCAACTCGACCGTCGGCGTGCGGCCGAATTCGCCGCCCCAAATCACGAGCGTCTCGTCGAGCAACCCGCGCTGTTTCAAATCTGAGAGCAGCGCGGCGATGGGCCGATCGCACTGGTTCGCGAGGTTGCGGTGGTTCACCGCGATGTCGTCGTGATTATCCCACGGCTGGCCGTCGCCGTGCCAGACCTGCACGAAACGTACGCCGCGCTCGATGAGCCGACGCGCGATGAGAATCTGGCGCCCCTGCGTTCCGTCGCCGTACATTTTGCGGACGTGCTCGGGCTCTTTGCTGATATCGAAAGCATCGGAGGCTTCCATCTGCATCCGATAAGCCAGCTCGAAGGACTCGATGCGCGACTCGAGCTGCGACTCGTTGCTGCGCTGCTGCGCGTGACGCGCGTTGATCTGCTTGAGTAAATCCAACTGACGGCGCTGGTCAGGCAGCGGCAGGCGCTTGTTCTCGATGTTCTCGATCAGCTTCTCCAGCCGCGTCTCGCGCGTGTTGATGTACGTACCCTGATAAACACCGGGCAGGAATCCGCACTGCCAGTTCTGTGATTCCTGGATCGGATAGCCGGGGCACATCGAGATGAAGCCGGGCAAATTCTGGTTCAGCGTCCCGAGTCCGTAATTGATCCACGAACCGAAGCTCGGACGGATCTGTCGCGCTTCGCCGCAGTTCATCAGCAGTAGTGACGGCTCGTGGTTTGGCACGTCGGCGTGCATCGAGCGGATCACCGCGATGTCGTCGATGTGCTGCGCCACGTTCGAGAAAATCTCGCTCACCTCGATACCGCTCTTGCCGTATTTCTGGAACTTGAACGGCGAGGGAAAGGCCGCGCCGGTCTTGCGCTCGGTTTTGAGATTCTCCCCCGGAAGTAATTTGCCAGCGTACTTATCCAGCGCGGGCTTGGGATCGAACGTATCCACGTGCGACGGCCCGCCATTCATGAACAGGTGGATCACGCGCTTGGCCTTGACCGGAAAATGCGGCAGCTTCGGAGTCAGCGGAGAGAGAGACGCGGCCGAGGCTGAATCCGGCTCGAGCAATCCGGCCATCCCGAGCGCGCCGAAACCCATCCCGCAGCGGTTCAGAAACTCGCGACGGGTCAACCCCAGATGTTCCGGATTGAACGCGTGATGGTTCATGCTCGACGGCAGATTAACACGAGAGAGACGCGGGGTCAGCGCGAAAATTCAGGAGACCGTAGATGTTCAGTGCTGGACGAAGTAACTCAAGTTCTCCAACTCGATGGCGAGGTTGACGTTGTTGACCATCACGTCCTCCGGCACCTGCAATGTGATGGTCGAGAAGTTGAGGATGCCGGTGATGCCGGCGTCGATGAGCGTGTTCGCCACCGCCTGCGCCGCCTCGGGCGGCACCGTGAGTACAGCCATTTTGACGCCGTGCTTGCGGATGATCTCCGTCGTCTGATCCATCCCCAGCACCGGCGTGGCAAACCTGCGACTCTGTTTTTTCTGCGGGAACTGATCGAAAGCCGCGACGATCTCGAAACCTTCCTGTTGAAAGCCGCGATAGAAAAGCAGCGCCGAACCGAGATTGCCCACGCCGACGAGAATGACCGGCTGCAGCCGCGTGGTGCCGAGCACGTCGGAGACGAGCGTGACGAGTTGCTCCACGTCGTAGCCCAACCCGCGCGTGCCGAACTGGCCGAAGTAGGTGAGATCCTTGCGGAGCTGAGTGGATTTCACGCCCACCGCCGCCGCCAGCGCTTCGCTCGACACGGTGCGGATGCCGTTGGCTTTGAGCCGCTGCAGGCAGCGCAAATAAATCGAGAGGCGATAGATCGCCTTGCGCGGGATTTCGGGGCGGGAGCTTTTCTTCACGGTGAACGCAATTTTGACCGCCGCCATCGCAGCCAATCAACTCACACGCGGCACGGGCAGATCGGTCATTAGCCGCAGACCGGGCGCGGTCTGCAACAACCGCGGCACGGAGTTGACCAGCACGGCGACAGTCGCGCGATCGCCATGCACGCCACCATGAATGACGGATTCCACCGGCGGATCGGCGGTGATCGTAACGGCGTCGCGCGGGTTCTCGGCATCGAGATACATCTGCAAATCGAGCGAAATCGGTTTCGCGTCCGCGCTCGCTTCGGCGCGGTGATGGATGCCGCAGGTAAGTCCTTTCGTCACGGTGATAAACTTCGTCTGGATATCGCGCGTCGCGATGACCGGCTCGCAGGTTTCCGTGATGGGACCGATCTGCCAGCCGAGGCTGTGCGCCACGAGCGCGAGCGATTCGACGAGGCCGACGTGGCCGATCTTCCCTTCACGGAACAGCGCACGGAATTCGTCCGGTGCCAGGCCGCTGCCGATTTTCTTCTGCAACGGAAGCCGACGAAGCGAGGCGTTCACCACGCGCGTGATCTCGATCTTCTCCACCGCACGGCAGACGCCCGTGAGGCAGATGGCGAGCGTGTCCATCACGAAGCCAGGATTCACGCCGGTGCCGAGGACGCGCGCGTTGTGCTTGCGGCAGAGTTCGTCGAATGCCTTCGCGGCGGCGGCGGCTTTGAGTTGCGGGAAGATCAGTTCCTCGCACGAGGAAACCACGTTCACACCCGCGCGCACGATGGGCTCGAGTTGCGCCACGGCTTGCGGGAAACGCGAAACCGCGGTGTGCAGCACCACGTCCGGCCGGGCCACGCGCAGCAGTTCCTCGAACGTACCGTGCACTCGCGCGGTTTCAGGCAGCGCGATGCCGGCGATGGCACCGAGCGGGCGCCCGATTTTTTTCGGGTCAATGTCCACGCCACCGACCAACTCGGCCCACGGCTTTTCGGCCACGAGACGGAGGCACTCGACGCCGATGGAGCCGAGGCCGAATTGCGCGATGCGGACCTTCACGGCGTCACTTCACGCTCAGCTTCTGCTCGACGCCCAGCTTGTGGATGGTGCTGAATATCTCCTGCGAGATGGGCGTGCCATCGGCGGCCTTGAGGTTGAATTTAATCTTCATCTGCATGGCCGGGGTCAACTCGGAGAGTTTCAGCGTCACGGTTTTCTTGTCGGCGCTGAGCGCGACGCTCGTGACTTCCAGTTTGTCGTGCTGCCTTACCTTTGCGTCCTTCGTCGAGACTTCAGGCGAGCCGTAGCCGCCGGAGTAGATATAGTTCCACAGCTCGACGTTCCAGTTGCCGGTGTCCTTGGCGCTGGCCTCGTCGAGCGGTGCGGTGAAGGTGATGCGCACGCCGTCCTTCGAGACGTGCAACGCCTGCGGCATCCGCACCGGCGCTCCGGTGTAACGCACTCGGCTGAACCCGCCGTCGCGCACGCCCGCTGTCTGCCAACCGCGCAGGCCGGTGGTGTAAAGCTGGCCGTCCTTGGGGCTGAAGCGGCCGCGCATCGTGCCGCTGGCGAATTTTAGCGGGAACTGCACCATGCCCGCCTGCACCGTGCCGTCCACTTCCTGCGGCATGACGGCGAAAAGCGTGCCCTTGCCGTAGCTCATGAAGAGCATCTGGCCGTTGAACGGGCCCCACTTCGTGCTCTCCACCCACACCTGGCCGCCGCTGGAGTTGTCCATGTTCATCGGCAGCCAGCACATCGGCTGATCGTAGGCGTGGATGTTGTCGTCCGACGGGGCCTTGCCGTGCGCGGCCTGGCGCATCCCGTAGAAGCCGCCGTCGCGGATGAGGTTCAGCTTGCTCGAGGGCATGTAGTGGCCCTGGTTGTCGCTCACGGTGATCCACCCGTTCGGGCCGATGCCCATCCCGTTCGGCGCACGCAAACCGGTGGCGACCACTTCCATCTTCGCGCCGTCTTTCGAGACTTTGATCAACGTGCCTTGATGCGGCGACTCGACATTCGGCGGCCACGGCGCGCCTTTGGCGAAGTAGAAGTTCCC
>SIAT01000118.1 GCA_009691645.1 Pedosphaera sp.
GGCGGCGCGGGCAAAACCATTTTTCACGCCATCGTGCTGCTGCTGATGCTGCTGGTCGTGGTGGGCGTGGTCATCGCGGTCACGCAGGCGCAACGGAAGATTCCCGTGCAGTACGCGCAGCGGGCCGTGGGCCGCAAAGTGTACGCCGGCGGCTCGTCCTTCATGCCGTTACGTGTGAACTACGCGGGCGTGATGCCAATCATCTTCGCGCAGGCCATCCTAATGTTCCCGCAGAAGATTCTCGAACTGCTGGGTAAGTCGTTCGATCTGCCGCTGCTCATCTCGCTCGGCGATAAACTATCCTACGGCACCGTCGGCTACCTCGTCTTCGAGGCGTTCATGATTTTGTTCTTCTCCTACTTCTGGGTGGCGACGCAGTTCAACGAGACGCAGATCGCCGATGACCTGAAGAAGTACGGCGGTTACATCCCGGGCGTGCGGCCCGGCGGTGCCACGAGCGATTTCCTCCATCACGCGATGAGTCGCATCACACTGGCCGGCGCCATTTTCTTGATGGCAATCGCGGTGTTCCCGACGATTTTATCGAATTCGATGGATGTGAATTTCGCCGTCGCGCAGTTCTTCGGCGGCACGAGTATTTTGATCACGGTGGGCGTGATGCTGGACACGATGCGCCAGATCGAGTCCCACCTGTTGATGCGCCACTACGACGGATTCCTGAAGAAGGGCCGCATCAAAGGCCGTTCCTCCTAGTCTGCGCGGCGTTGGCCTGCGAATGGACGGATCGCGATGATTGTCATCAAGACGGCTCAGGAGATGGAGGCGATGCGGGCAGCCGGCGGTGTGGCTGGATCGGTGCTGGAAGAAGTCGCGGGCTGGATCAAGCCCGGAGTGACGACGCGGGAGATCGACGAGTACGCGGCGGCGCGGATCGGATTTTACGGCGCGCGGAGCGCATTTTTGGGCTACCGCGGCTTTCCGTGCCACACGTGTATCTCGGTGAACGAGCAGGTGGTACACGGGTTGGCGGGCGACCGCCATGTGCAATTTGGCGACATCGTGAGTCTGGATGTCGGAGTGATCTTTGACGGATTTATCGGCGACACGGCGCGAACGGTGCCGGTGGGAGCGTGTGACTTGGCGGTTCAAAAATTGATTGAAGTCACCGAGCAATCTCTCTACGATGGAATTTCTCGCGCTTTAGCGGGGAACCGTGTGGCGGACATCTCGCGGGCGGTGCAGGAGCGAGTGGAAGCCAGTGGTTTCAGCGTCGTGCGCGAGTTCGTAGGGCACGGAGTCGGGCGCACGATGCACGAAGAGCCGCAGATACCGAACTTTTACGAGAACGGTCGGTCGCCAGTGTTGAAGCCGGGAATGACATTGGCGATTGAGCCGATGGTGAACGCCGGAGGTCCGGCAGTGAAATTTTTGAAAGACGGGTGGACGGTGGTGACGCGCGATGGAAAGCCGTCGGCGCATTTTGAGCACACCATTGGGATCACGGAAGGTGAGCCGGAGATTTTAACATGGCCTCGGAAGCTCTCCGCGCCGAAGCGCTGATCGTCGAGGTGCTAGGGCCGGGATTGGTTCGCGTGGGGCTGGCCAATGGATACCGACTGCTGGCCCACACGACCAAGAGGTCGCGCGTGTTGGATGGCCGGTTGGTGGTCGGAAATCGGTTGACGGTGGAAATGTCGCCGTTTGATTTGTCGGTGAGCCGGATTATCGGCGAGTTGGAAAACAATTTAGCGAAGTAGAGATATATGAAAGTACGCGCGTCAGTGAAGAAACTGTGCGAGAATTGCAAGATTGTGAAGCGCAAGGGTGTGCTCCGTGTGATTTGCAGCAACTCCCGCCATAAGCAACGGCAAGGTTAACCACAGATTTTATGCCTCGTATTATTGGTGTAGATATTCCGGCCAACAAGCGCATCGACATCGCCCTGCGCTATGTCTATGGCATCGGCCCGGTCAACGCGAAAGCGATCTTGGTGAATGCCAAGATTGATCCGGCCATCCGCGCGAAGGATCTGACCGAGCAGCAACTCTCGCTGATTGTCCATGCCATTCAAGATGGTAAGTACGTCATCGAGGGCGATCTGCGCCGCGAAATCGGTCTGAACCTCAAGCGCCTGCAGGGTATCAGGAGCTACCGTGGCATCCGCCACATGCGCGGACTGCCTGTTCGTGGCCAGCGCACTCAGACGAACGCACGTACTCGCAAAGGCCCGCGGCGCACCGTGGGTGTGCAGCGCGCCGCCGCCGCTCCCAAGGCTGCCAAGTAACCGACTTGATTTTCATTTGATTTGTATTTGATTTGTTATGGCTGACGAGACTAAGAAAAAATCCGCACCGAAGAAGGACGCCGCCGCTCCAGTTGTTGCCCCAGTCGCTGGGGAAGCGAAGCCCGCTTCGAAGAAGCCCTCCGCTGCCGCCGCAGCAGGGCCCGTCGCTCCTGCGTCTGTGGCCGCACCCACCGCTGCCGAGTTGCTCGGCGAAGGTGTCGGCCCGGCAAAGATTGTTAAGGCGAAGGGATCGAAGAATGTCGCCGTTGGCATCGCCAACATTTTGGCCACGTTTAACAACACTCAGGTGACCATCACCGACATGCAGGGCAATGTGCTCGGCTGGTCGGCGGGTGGCCGCGTGGGTTTCAAAGGATCGCGTCGGAGCACCGCTTTCGCTGCCCAACAGGTGGCGCAGGACGCCGCTCGTCGGGCGATGTCCCACGGGCTTCGCGAGGTGGAAGTGCGCGTGAAAGGGCCCGGCTCCGGCCGCGAGTCCGCGATTCGCGCGCTGCAGGCCATCGGCCTCGAAATCACCGCTATCAAGGATGTCACGCCGGTGCCGCATAACGGTTGCCGTCCGAGCAAGAAGCGCCGCGTCTAGTTGCAGAGTGAAGAGTTCAACCCGATTTTAACCTATGGCACGTTACACTGGTCCCCGCGTCCGCATCAGCCGGCGCTTTGGTATTCCGATTTTCGGCCCCTCGAAATATCTCGAGCGTAAGAATTACGGCCCCGGCGTCCACGGCCCCAAGGCCCGCCGCGCCAAGGTCACCGAGTACGGCATGGCTCTCCAGGAGAAGCAGAAGCTCCGTTATTATTACGGCCTGATGGAGCGTCAATTTCGTGGCGTGTACGAGAAGGCTCTCAAGCGCCGTGGTGTGACGGGTGAGACGATGCTGCAGATTCTCGAGACACGTCTCGACAGCATCGTGTTCAGCCTCGGCTTCGGCAACACTCGCGCCGCAGCGCGCCAGATGGTCGCCCACGGACACGTGAAGGTGAACGGTCGCAAGGCCAGCGCGCCCTCGTACGCTCTCAAGGTGAACGACGTGGTCGAGATCAAGGACACGAACGTCTCTCGTCAGATGGCGACGAAGGGACTGGAAGTCTCCACCAGTCGCACCGTGCCGGAGTGGCTGCTGCTGAACAAAGAAGCCTTCAAGGGCACGGTCGTGCGCATCCCGACACGGGATGAGATACAGCCGATCGCCAACGAGCAGGTCGTCGTCGAATTTTATTCCCGCTGATGAACCCGCCCCGCGAGGGGCACAAGTTAGGCAAATATAAGGGCGGTTCCGGAAGCGGGAAGCAAACCGGTTCAGCCAGATTAAATTTGCCGGAAAGAACACAATGACAGTACGTCTAGGACGTTTCGAATTGCCCAAGCGTTTGGGTAAAGAAGAATCCACCGCCACCGCCACCTACGCCAAGTTTACCGCAGAGCCGTTTGAGACCGGCTACGGCCACACTGTCGGCAACTCTCTCCGCCGCGTGCTACTTTCCTCGCTCGAGGGCGGGGCTGTCACGTCGATCAAAATCGATGGTGCCCAGCACGAGTTCGCCACTGTTGATGGCGTGGTCGAGGATGTCACCGATATCGTCCTCAACCTGAAGAAGGTTCTTTTCAAGTGCCACGTTCGCGAGCCGCAGACGCTGCTTCTCTCCGTCAACAAAGAGGGGAACGTCACCGCCGGCGACATCGAGGAGAATCAGAACGTCGAGGTCGTCAATCCAAAGCAGATCATTTGCACGCTCGACAAGAAGAAGAAATTCTCGATGGAGTTCGAGGTGCGT
Organism: Pedosphaera sp.; assembly: GCA_009691645.1. GTDB lineage: Bacteria > Verrucomicrobiota > Verrucomicrobiia > Limisphaerales > SIAT01 > SIAT01. The sequence continues at coordinate 4,043 of SIAT01000118.1, forward strand.
GTCGGCCGCGGTTTCTGCCCCGGCGACGAGAACAAGAAGCTCAATCAAGCCATCGGCGTCATCGCTATTGATTCGATTTTCAGCCCTGTCACTCGTGTCCGCTACAATGTCGAAGCCGCGCGTGTCGGCCAGCGCACCGACTACGATCGTCTGGTCATCGAGATCTGGACCGACGGCCGTGTTTCCCCGCAGGATGCGTTGCTGCAGGCCTCGGGCATCCTCCGCCATCATCTGGACGTCTTTGTGAACTACGACGAGAACGCGGTCGAGTTCGAAGAGGCCGTGCTGAAGCAGGACGAGGAGAAATCCAAGATCAAGAAGCTGCTCTCGATGAGCGTGAACGAGATCGAGCTCTCCGTCCGCGCCGCCAATTGCCTTAACAACGCCAACATCACCACCGTCGGCCAGCTCGCGATGAAGACCGAGGCCGACATGCTCAAGTACCGCAACTTCGGCAAGAAGTCGCTGAACGAGATCAAAGACAAGATGGTCGCTCTCGGCCTCTCGCTCGGGATGACCTTCGATGCCGCGATGTTCGAAGCGCCGAAAGAAGCCGCGCCGGTCGAGGCCTGAGCCGTTCAGAGGAGTAAATTATGAGACACCTTACACGCACCGCCAAACTCGGCCGCACGGGCGAGCATCGCAACGCGATGTTGGCCAACCTCGTGTGCAGCCTCATCAAGCACAAGCGCGTGACCACCACTTTGGCGAAAGCCAAGGCCGCCCGTTCCGTGGCGGAAAAGATGGTCACCCTCGGCAAGAAAGGTTCCCTTCACGCCCGCCGTCTCGTTTCCGCCAGCCTTCGCCAACAGGCCCGCACTTTCTTCAAAGGCACGCCCACGGTGAAGGGCAAGGAACTTCGCGAAGCGTGGCGCAAGGATGAGGATGTGGTCCGCATTCTCTTCGAGGACATCGCGCCGATTTTCAAGGAGCGCAAGGGCGGTTACACCCGCATCCTCAAGCTTCACCAGCGCCAGGGCGATCAAGCCCCGCTCGCCATTCTCGAGTGGGTCGAGCAACCCGCCGAAGCCGCTGCGCCGGCCAAGGTCGAGGAGAAGACCGCCGAGGCTAAGAAGTAACAGCCCGCACCTTTCACGAAGGCCCGTCCCTGCGGACGGGCCTTTTTCTTTTTCCGCAATAAAACCTTGCGACCTACCGGCGGCCTGTTAACAACGCACCGCAACCGACCAACGCACATGAGCAACAATCCGAATGGGTCGCAGCCGTGGTGGCGCGACCTCACCCCCTACCACTGGTTCGTCTTCGCCATGGCCACGCTCGCGTGGCTCTTCGATTGCCTCGACCAACAACTCTTCCTCCTCGCCCGCAACGGCGCGTTGCAGGCGCTGCTGCCGCCGGGCACGGATCCTTCGGAAGTGAAGAAGTTCGGCGGTTACGCCACCTCGATCTTCGTCATCGGTTGGGCCACGGGTGGACTGATCTTCGGTGCAGTCGGCGATCGCTTCGGGCGCGCTCGTACACTCACATTCACCGTGCTCATCTATTCGGTTTGCACCGGGCTCTCCGCCCTGTCGGTTGGCTGGCTGGATTTCGCAATCTACCGTTTCCTTACCGGCCTCGGCGTCGGCGGCGTGTTTGGTCTCGCCGTTGCGCTGGTGGCGGACAGCCTGCCGGAACGTTCACGCACTGGCGCACTCGGCACGCTGCAG
>SIAT01000119.1 GCA_009691645.1 Pedosphaera sp.
GCCGGCGGCGGCGTGCGCGGCGGCGCGGTCATCGGCTCGAGCGACAAGATCGGCGGCTATCCCGCCAGCGATCCGCAGAAGCCGGAGAACCTCGCCGCGACCATCTACCACGCGCTCGGCCTGCCCTCGACCCTTTCGTGGAACGACACCACCGGCCGGCCGCATTCGCTCTACCACGGCGCCCCGATCGCCGGATTGATGTAGCCGGGAACGGTGGAGATTTGCACCGGCCCGCGCAACGGGCCGAACGCTACACGTTGAACTTGAAGAGCAGCACGTCGCCGTCCTTCACGACATATTCCTTGCCTTCCATCCGGTACAGTCCTCTCTCGCGGGCGACGGCCACGGAACCGCACGTCACCAAGTCGGTGTAGGCGACGGTCTCGGCCTTGATGAAGCCGCGCTCAAAATCGGAATGAATCACACCGGCCGCTTTCGGCGCCGTGTCGCCCACGTGAATCGTCCACGCGCGCACCTCTTTTTCGCCGGCGGTGAAGTAGGTGCGCAGGCCGAGCAGATGGTACGTGGATCGGATGAGCGCGCCGACGCCGGATTCCTCGACGCCCAGTTCCTTCAGAAACGCCTGCGCTTCTTCCGGTGAAAGATCCGTGAGGTCGCTCTCGATTTGCGCGCTGATGACGACGGCTTCGCAGGCCATGTGCTGCTTCACATACTCGCGCACCTTCAGTACGAAGGCATTCGTTTCGGCGGTGGCCAGATCGGATTCCTTGACGTTGCAGGCGAAGATGGTGGGCTTGTCGGTGAGCAGCCAGAAGAGGCGGGAGACGGCCTTCTCTTCGGCGGCGAGCTCGAGGGTGATGCCGGGCTTGCCGGCGTCGAGGTGCGGTTGAAGTTTCTGCAACACGGCCTGCTCGGCGATCGCCAGCTTGTCGCCACGTTTCGCGTCCTTTGCGACCTTTTCCAAGCGCTTGTTCACCGAGTCCAAGTCGGCCAGCACCAACTCGGTGTTGATGGTCTCGATGTCGCGCACCGGATCCACGCTGCCCGTGACGTGGTGGATGTCCGCATCCTCGAAACAACGGACGACCTGCACGATGGCATCCACCTCGCGGATGTGGGTGAGGAATTTGTTGCCGAGACCCTCGCCCGTGCTGGCGCCCTTCACGAGACCGGCGATGTCCACGAACTCGACCGCCGCGGGAATGACGACGGTTGTCTTCGCGATTTTTTGCAGCACATACATCCGCTCGTCCGGCACGGTGACGATGCCGACGTTGGGATCGATGGTGCAAAAGGGGTAGTTGGCCGCTTCCGCCTTGCGGGTGCGGGTGACGGCGTTGAAGAGGGTGGACTTGCCCACATTGGGCAGACCGACGATGCCAGCTTTGAGCATAAATCAGGGGGCAGGTTCGATGGCTTGGACGACTTGCTTGATGGTTTTTGGATGGAGGATTTTTGCCCCGTGAACCTCAGAAGCAAGGCTTCCGATTCGCCGGCGTTCAGGCGGGACAACTTAGGCAGCGGCGACCTCCAGCGAGGCCGTCAGAATCTCGCGGCTCAAGAAGGTTTTCCGCTCCTTCGGAGTGAGCGTCTCCAGGTAAAGCTCCGACGCCTCCCGGATATGAGCGAGCACAGCCTCGTACGATTCAACTTCCGACTGGCATCCGGGCAGTTCCGGACAGAAGGCGTAATACCCCTTCGCGCCCCGCTCGATCACCACGCTGATTTTCTGACTCATGTGTAACGATTACTCGGAATAACGCCGCTTGCCAAGTGTGGTTACGCCCTCCGCAGAGAGCGGGAATCGCCTCTATTTCTCGTCCGCCGCGATCGCCTCTTCCACGGCCTCGCGGACGAGTTGCTTGAATTTCGCGACGCCCTCATCAAACGCGGCGGTGATGGGCAGCACGGGGACGCGGCGAATCTTCTGCTTGAACTTCTTCAAGTTCGCCTCGGCCTGCGGTTCGTCCATCTTGTTCGCCACCACGTAGCGCGGCTTGTCGAGCAGCGCGGGGTCGTAAAGATTCAACTCGGAGAGAAGCTGCTTGTAGTCGTCCCACGGCTCGCGGGCGTCGGTGCCGGCCATGTCGAGCAGCAGCACGAGGATCTTGCAGCGCTTGATGTGGCGCAGAAACTTGTGGCCGAGGCCGACGTTCATGTGCGCGCCCTCGATGATCCCCGGCACGTCGCAGACGGTGAGCCGGTGCCAGTCCGGATATTCGAGGATGCCGATATGCGGATGAAGCGTGGTGAAGGGATACGCCGCGACCTTCGGCCGCGCGTGCGAAATCGCCGCGAGCAGCGTGGACTTGCCCGCGTTCGGATAGCCGACAATGCCGACATCCGCCATGATGCGCAGCTCGAGGAAGAAGTCGCCTTCGTCGCCCGCCTCGCCCGGCTGGGCAAAACGCGGCGTCTGATGCCGTGCGGTGGCGAAGTTGCGATTGCCCAACCCGCCACGGCCGGCTTTGCAGAGAACGAACCGCTGCCCGTGCGTGGTGAGGTCGGCGACGAGTTCGCCCTTCTCAGCCGAGACACTGCCGACCTCGGCCGCCTCTTCTTCGTCCGCCAGATTGTATTCTCTCGCCTGCGCGCCGTCGGTGCTGCGGATGACCGACCGCGCGTGCGACGAAGGAATGGTCGGGGCGCCTTTCGGCTTGGACGCATCCTCCGTTTCCTCGGACAAATCCACTTCCGGCTTGGGCAACGCCCAGACCATCGTGCCGCACGGCACCTTCACGACGAGATCTTCGCCGGCGCGGCCATCCATTCCTTTACCCATGCCGCCCTGACCGACCTCGGCAATCAGTCGCGGATTGAAAAACTGGCCGATGAGGTTGTTCAGGTCGTGCGACGCCTCGAGAATGACATCGCCGCCGCGGCCACCGTTGCCGCCGGAAGGGCCGCCTTTGGTGATGTACGCCTCGCGATGAAACGCGATGGCACCTTTGCCGCCGTGACCGGCGCGGGCGAAAATCTTGATCTCGTCGATGAACATCGCAGGAACCTTACTGGCCAACCGGCGCCGGGAACAACCGTCTCCGCCTCGTCGGCATTCGTAGAAAGCAAAAAGGCGAGGCGCAGTGCCTCGCCTTTGGAAAACGTATGGTTAGTTCGCGGCGACCGGCATGACATGCACGCGGCGAATCGACTTGTCGAACGCAACGCTACCGTCCACGAGCGCGAAGAGCGTCCAGTCGCGGCCGATGCCGACATTCTTGCCGGCGGCAAACTTGGTGCCGCGCTGGCGGACGATGATGCTGCCGGCGGTGACGAACTGGCCGCCAAATTCCTTCACGCCGAGCCGCTTGGCAACGCTGTCGCGACCATTCTTTGTTGTGCCTGCGCCTTTCTTGTGTGCCATAAAATTTGTTACGCTTTGATTTCTTTGATCTTCACCACGGTGAGCTCCTGCCGGTGACCGACCGTGCGGTGGTAACCTTTGCGGCGCTTCATCTTGAAAGCGATGACCTTCACGCCGCGCTTGTGCGCGACAACATCGGCCACCACGGTGGCCTTCTCTACGGTGGGCGCGCCAATGGTCGCCTGACCGTTGTTGCTCACGAGGAGCACGCGTTCGAAGATGTGAATCGCGCCCGCCTCGGTCTCCAAACGCTCAATCTCGAGCGTGTCGCCGGCGGTCACGCGGTACTGCTTGCTGCCTGTCTCAATAACTGCGTACATAAATTCCCGTCAAAAGGGAGGGTGATGACACCAGAAGGTGCGGGGGGTGTCAACCCTCCTTTTTTTATTTCACTTGGACGCGGAAAATCCGGCGCAGGGCTGGATGCGCCGGCGTGAACTGCACCGGCCGTTCAGTCCACCTTCACCGAGGTGGTGCGACCGGCGAACTGAGCCGCCTTCTCGCGAGCCTCTTTGCCGATGGCCCCGCCGGTTTCGGCCCGCGCGGTTGACGCCAGCCGCGATTGTGTTTCGAAGTTCGAAAACTACTTCGCCGCCAGCGGATGGCCGCGCTCGGTCAGCGGCAACGCCACACGCCGGCCGGTCAGCGCCGCGTGATACACGGCCAGCACCATCTCGACCGCCCTCATCGCGTTGCGGCCGCTGCACTCCGGCTCGCGGGATTGCTCGATGGCCGCAAGCAAATCATCCATCACCCGCGCGTTCGCCGCGGGAAATCCCTCGCTCGCGACCGGCGGTTGGAACGACTCCCAACGCGTGGCGTCCTTCTCCGGCTTGGCAATCGTGATCTGCGGCGGGATGTTCGCCGAGATTTTCGCGCGCCCCTTCGATCCGATCAGTTCAATACCCCACGGACCGGCCACCTCGCGGTTCTTCGCGCGACTGGTGAAGGTGGCGTTGACGCCGTTGGCGAAAGCGAACGTAGCGTGGATTTCGTCGCCCGCGACCGGCCCGATGAAATCCTTCGTCAACCGCGCGTCGGCCGCAGTGATGTCGCGGCCCTGCTGCTGCACCCGCGCCGAGCACCAAAGCGCGTCGCCCGCGAAGAGTCGGGTGAGGTCGAAGAGGTGCGTGCCGAGCACCATCATATCCTCGCCGCCGGCGCGGGCATCCTGCTTGCCGTGCGCGCGGATTTCCAGCAACTCGCCGAGCGACCCGTCGGCGACAGCCTTCTTGAGATGCTGGACCGATGGCGCCAGACGCATCTGATGCGCAACCGCGATCTTCCGCTTCCGTTTGTCCGCCTCCGCCAAAAGTTCATCCGCTTCCGCGAGCGTGGTGGTGAACGGCTTTTCGGAATAAACGTGCGCGCCGGCACGCAGCGCGGCCAGCACCATCGCGTGGTGTTCGCCGGTCTGCCGCGGCGCGACACTCACGAGGTCGGGCTTCTCCTTCTCGAGCAGTTCCCGAAAATCGGCGTAGCTGCGCGGAGCTTTCAATCGCGCGGCCGCCTTCGCGCGGCCCGCCGCGTCCGCATCGGACACGGCGACGAGTTCGACGTTTTCGCGTCCGTTGAAAACCACATCAAGCCCGTGGCCATAATCGCCTTTGCCAGTCGCGCCGAAAACGGCCGCGCGATACTTGCGGTTCGCGGCGAAGGCGACGGACGGCGCTAGCAGCGGGAGTGCGGCGAGCGCGGCGGAATGTTGCAGGAAGGCTCGGCGAGTGCGGGTGGATGGGGCGTTCACGCTCTTCTGATGCCAGCCCGCGCGGCTTTGTTCAAGGCTCAGCGTTTGCGACGCGGCACGTTCATCGAGAGGATGCTCGTGCCGCGCATGATGTTGCCCGAGCCGCCGGTGATGACGCGCTTGCACGGCAAGCCCGTTTCCGGATCGCGCGTGAGGGGCGCGTCGCTCATCTTCTGCTGCGCCTCGAACCGCCGCGGTTTCTGGCCGGGCTTCTTCGGAATCGTCTCGTAGATGTAAGTGGCCATAGCGGAACAACCGTCTCCAGTGAAAATCGGCAACGCCGCGCGGTCAAGCTCCGTGCGACGGGCGCGGGGAAAAATGCTTGCCCCGCCGCGGGACGGCAGTGATAGTATCCGGCCCTTGGCTGGCTGGGTAGCTCAGTTGGTAGAGCAGCGGATTGAAAATCCGCGTGTCGGCGGTTCAATTCCGCCCCCAGCCACCACCTCGATCAATTCCGTTCACGCTTTATGAAGCAAAGTCCGCTCCGCCTCGCCGTCCTCGGCCTCACGCACGACCACGTCTGGAGCAACCTCGCGGAATTGCGACGCGTGAAAGGCGCGCGCCTCGTAGCCGCTGCGGATCCCCACGCGCCGTTGCGCACGCGGGCGAAGCGGGAG
>SIAT01000120.1 GCA_009691645.1 Pedosphaera sp.
ACCGTCCACAAAGGCTGAAACGGGTCACGACGAAAACATTTCCTTCGAGCAAGCGGTGCAGATCGAGGGCGCCGCGGTGACCGAGAAGGTGCGCGACCTGAGCCTGCGCATCTACAAACAAGCGCGCGACTACGCCCGCGAGCGCGGCATCATCATCGCCGACACGAAGTTCGAGTTCGGCAAGTTCGGCGGCGACCTGATTCTCATCGACGAAGTGCTCACGCCCGATTCCTCGCGTTTCTGGCCGGCAGCCCAGTACAAGCCCGGCCAGGGCCAACCGAGCTTCGACAAGCAATTCGTGCGCGACTACCTCGAGACACTCGATTGGGACAAGACTCCGCCTGCGCCCGCGCTCCCCGCCGACATCGTGGCCAAGACACAGGCGAAATACCTCGAGGCTTACGAGCAACTCACGGGTCGGAAACTTTAGGCCAAGTCAGAAATTGCCGTTGTCAGCGGGGCGATGATTCGGCTATCTCTCCGCCATGCGTTTTTCCTCCGGCGTGTGGCCTGTGAAACAGTTTCTTGCGGCGTTCTTCTTCTTCTCGATTTCGTTTAGTGGACTTGCCCAGACGAACGACATTTTCGTGCAGCGGCATTGGAACCGTTGGCGGCTCGGTTATGAGCAGGTGAAGTTGCCCGGCAGCGAGAAGATGGGACTCGCCAGCGCGCACTACGATCTGATGAAGCCATTCGACGCGTTGCCGGGGTTGTATCTCGGCTTCGGCGGTTACGGTGCGGTGGATGGCGACCGTGGCGGTCTTTTCGTATGGGGGCCGAGTGCGGGCTGGCGCCAGGAGGTTTATCGCGGACTGGCGCTCGACGCGGGATTGTTCGCCGGTGGCGGGGGCGGTGCGGGTGCGCCGCAAGGCGGTGGATTGATGTTGCGGCCCCACTTCGGTGTGGAACAGGAACTCGGTCCTGTGAACCTGCGCTTTGAAGTGAGCCAAGTGCGTTTCCCCTCGGGCAGCATTGATAGCACGGACCTGTTCTTCGGCATCACGATTCCTGTCGGCAGTTACACGGCGCGGCGCGCGCGTGCCAACGAGCCGCTCGGAGCGTGGGAATGGTTCACGGACGAGAGCCGCGTGGGTCCGGCGTTCATGAGCTATCTGCCGACTTCCTCTTCGCGCAATCGCGCGGGGGGCGCGTTGGCGAACCACATCGATCTGGTCGGCGTCAGTTATCAGCGCTCGATCGACGATCATTTCTTTTTACCAATCGAAGCTTACGGCGCGTTCAGCGGCAACGCCTCCGGTTACATGACGGTGATGACCGGTCTCGGCTGGCGATACGAAATCGCGTCCCGTTGGTGGCTTGATGCGGAAATGCTCGCGGGCGCCGGCGGCGGCGGCGATGTGGACACGGGCGGCGGCCTGCTGCTGCAACCGATGATGGGCGTCGCCGCGCGGCTCACGCGGGATTGGACGGTGCGGTTCACGGGCGGTTACACGTGGTCGCCGCAAGGGCGGTTCAACGCGCCGACGGTGCAGGCGATGCTGTATTGGGACACACAGAGCGTACGGCTCGCTGGCCATCCGCCCCCGGAAAGCGCAGTCCTCGCGGGCGAGCGGGTGGAGATCGACGACTGGGTTGTGACGCTTGGCAATAAAACCTATTTCCCGCACGGCGGCGTGAACTACCGCAGCGGTACCGCGCAGACGGAGAGCGTGAATCTCGTTTCGGCTGGCATCGAGAAACCGCTGCTGGATTGGCTGGCTTTCACCGGCCGCGGCGCGAGCGCGTGGCAGGGTCGAGTGGGTGGTTACTCGGAAGGATTGATTGGCGGCCGGCTCTCCGCGTCGCCGGTGAATTTTTTCGGCGATCACACGCTCAGTCTGCATCTCGAGACCGGCGCGGGCGGAGGTGGCGGGATGGATGTGGGCGGCGGGCTGCTGGCGCAGGGCACGGTGGGCTGGCGCTGGAATGTGTGGCGTGGGTTGGCTTTGAACGCCGCGGTCGGCCGCGTGGGCGCGACGGGCGGCGGTTTCAAGGCGGACATCATCGAAGGCGGATTGAGCTGGTCGTTCGGCCGCGCGCGGGCGCGCTGAACGCTTCGCGGCTTGCGCGGGCGCGGGTCAGCCGCGAGAATCACGGAGACGTGCAAAACCTCGTCGAGGATTTCCTGCAGCACCTGCGGCACGAGCGCGGGCAGGCGGACCACACGCAGCGCACTTACGCGGCGTTGCTCGGCCGGTTCGTCGCGTGGTCCAGCCCGCAGGGCATCGCCGATTGGCGCACGGTGGAGCTGCGGCATCTGATGGATTTTCTCCAGCACGAGCGCGGGCGTCGGCCTGATGGCGAGCCGAAGGAATCTTCCAAGCGGCTCAGTGCCGAAAGCGTTTATCTCCAGATCGCCGCGCTCAAGGCATTCTATAAATTTGCCGAAATGGAACGGCACGTGCCGCGGAATCTCGCCGAGGACCTCGCGCTGCCACGGCGTTGGAAACGTTTGCCGAAGGCGCTCACAGCCGAAGAAGTGGAACGACTGCTGCGGCCGCTCACGCCGGAAACGCCGGATTCGCTTTGCGACCAAGCGATGCTGGAGTTGGCCTACGCGAGCGGACTGCGACTGGCGGAGTTGCGCGATTTGCGGCTGGAGCAACTGCATTTGGAGGCCGGTTTTGTGAACGTGATCGGCAAGGGCAACAAGGAACGTGTGGTGCCGGTCGGTCGCACCGCAGTGGCGGCGATACAACGGTACCTCGACGCAGGGCGGCCGAAATTGGTCACACCCCGTTCGCCGGCGAGTGTGTTTCTGACCAAGCGCGGCACGCCGTTCGCGTCGGTCACGCTTTGGTGGCGCATCAAGCGGCGCGCGCGGTTGGCGGGCGTCGAGCGCAACATCACGCCGCACATGTTGCGGCACAGTTTCGCCACGCACTTGCTCGAACGCGGGGCGGACTTGCGTGTGATTCAGGAGATGCTCGGGCACGCGAGCATCAGCACCACCGAGGTGTACACGCACGTGGCCGGCAGTCGGTTGCGCGAGGTGCATCGGAAGTTCCATCCGCGCGCTTGAACGAGTCCGGGCGATTAATCGCGCGCCGCTTTAGCATGAGCCGGACTCAGTGAGCTTGACGGAAGAAGGATTGAAAACGATGCTCCGCTGCTCCAGTCTCTCCGCGCTTTTATGCAAGAGGATCAACTCGACCAACTGCTCACCTGCCGGCTCGATTCCGGCCGCAAGGCCGTGGAGCCGTGCACCATCGTCATCTTCGGCGCCAGCGGCGATCTCACCGCCCGCAAGCTGATTCCGGCGCTCTACCATCTTTCCGTCGAGAAGCAGATGGCGACGCCGTTCCGCGTGGTCGGCTTCGCGCGGCGCGAGAAATCCGACGACAGTTTCCGGGAGGAGATGAAGGTGGCGCTTCAGCAGTTCTCGCGCACGAAGGTGGTGGACGTGCTGAAGTGGGATGCCTTCGCGGCGAACCTGCACTACTGCCAGGGGGATTTGACCGATCCGGCCAGCTACACGAAGCTGGCTGAGTTGCTCGCGGGCTTTCCAGACGAACGGTTACGCCGCAACTTGCTCTTGTACCTCTCGGTCGGTCCGAGCCAGTTCGCCCCCGTGGTCGAGCGTTGTCACGCGGCCGGCCTGCTGGATCAGAACGATGCGGGGTCGTGCTGGCAGCGCGTGGTGGTGGAGAAACCGTTCGGCCGCGATTTGTCATCGGCTTACAAACTCAACGCCGATCTGACGCGGTTCGTGCATGAGAAGCAGATCTTCCGCATCGACCATTATCTCGGCAAAGAGACGGTGCAGAACATCCTGATGTTCCGCTTCGCCAATTCCATTTTCGAACGGCTCTGGAACCGCGAGTCGGTGGACCACGTACAGATCACCGTGAGCGAGAAGCTCGGGGTCGGCGCGCGCGGCGGTTACTACGAGGAGGCTGGCGCGTTGCGCGACATGGTGCAGAACCATCTGCTGCAAGTGCTCGCGCTGGTGGCGATGGAGCCGCCGGTCTCGCTGCAAGCCGAGTCGGTGCGCGATGAGAAGGTGAAGGTGCTCAAGGCCGTTCGCCCGCTCAGCCCCGAAGACATCGCGCGGCAGGTGGTGCGCGGCCAGTATTTCGCGGGGATGATCGACAACCAACTGCGCGTCGGATACCGGCAGGAAACGAAGGTCGCGACGAACTCCAACATGGAGACCTACGCGGCGCTGAAGCTTTTCATCGACAACTGGCGCTGGAGCGGCGTGCCGTTCTATCTGCGGACCGGCAAGAGCCTGCCGCTCAGCGCGAGCGAAGTGCGCATCCAGTTCCGCCCCACGCCGAACGTCCTCTTCGCCGCGAAATCCGGCGGTAAACTCGACCCGAACGCGCTGACGCTGCGTCTTCAGCCGAACGAGGGCATCTCGATCCGTTTCAACGGCAAGGTGCCCGGCACCAGCACGCAGGTGCGCCCGGTGCGGATGCACTTCGGCTACGACACGGAGTTCGGCGCTTACACGCCCGAGGCTTACGAGCGGCTGTTGCTCGAGGCGATGGCCGGCGACGCCACGCTCTTCATCCGCCGCGACGAGGTGGAGACGGCGTGGGGTATCGTGGATCCGATCCGTGCGAGTTGGGCCGACAAGCCGCTCACCAACCGCGAGTTTTACTCGGCGGGCACCTGGGGGCCGGTGGCGGCGGAGGATCTGCTCGCGCAGTCTGGCCACGTCTGGCGCGATCCGCAGCCGCTGAAGTGATCGGGCGATGTCGCGTCACGAGCTGATTCCGTTCGCTGACAATGTCTCGCTCGCGTGCGCTGTGGCCGAGCGCTGGCTGGGATTGCTTTCAAACCATCCGGTGGCCGGGCCGTTTTGTGTCGCGCTTTCCGGCGGGCGCATCCCGAAGTTGTTCTACGCCGAGATTGTCCGGCTCGCCGTCGCGCGGCCGCAGCTCTTCGCCGAGGTCCATTTCTTTTGGGGAGACGAACGGTGCGTGCCGCCGACGGATGCGGAGAGCAACTTCGCGCTGGCGAACGAGAATCTTTTCAAACCGCTCGGCATCGCCCCGGCGCAGATCCATCGGATCCGCGGTGATCTGCCGCCGGAGGAAGCCGCAGTCGAGGCGGCGAAGGAGTTCACACGCGTCGCGCTGATGAACGCCGAGGGGCAGCCGGTGCTCGATCTGGTCTTTCTCGGGATGGGCGAGGATGGCCACGTGGCTTCGCTGTTTCCCAGCGAGAGCGAGGAAGTGATGGCGAGCCACGCTGTCTGTCGCGTGGTGACGGCTTCCAAGCCGCCGCCGCACCGTATCACGCTCGGTTACTCCGCGTTGGCTGCGGCCAATGAAGTGTGGGTGATGGCCTCGGGCGTGGGCAAAGAAAAGGCGTTGGCGGAATCACTCGAGGAGAACGGTCGCACGCCGCTGGCGCGGCTTTTGCGGTTACGGCCGGCCACGCGGATTTTCAGCGACGTGAAGCTGGCTTGAGCCTGGATCCGCGGGGTTTTAGCTCGGCCTCAGGTAAAGGAAGACGGCGGTGGCGAGAAGGATCGTGGCGACAGCCACGCTACCGATGATGAAGGCGATGGCGATCTGGCTGACCTCCACTTCGCCGTCTCGTTGCGGAAGCGGCTCGGCAGGCGTCGTGTCGTGCGACGTCGGTCTCCCCAAGGTGGGCATCGCTTTGTTTTCCTCCAACACTTCCAATATCATACCGTCACTTTTGATCCTTTGAACATCGGGGTTTCCCTGAT
>SIAT01000121.1 GCA_009691645.1 Pedosphaera sp.
CGCGAGCGGTGCGGAGTCCACCTCGCCGATGCCGGTGATGCCGGCGTCCGTGCTGACCTTGATGATGAGCGCGTCCTGACCGCTGTCGCACTGGGCGCGCACGACTTTCTGCGAGACGTAGATGGCTTCGACGTTGGTGATTTTCATGTGGTGAACAATCCTGTGGAGCACTCGGCGGCCATTGTATAGCGGCAGGTCCACTTCTCGTGGCCGAACTCGCTCGATGCGCTTTCGCGCAACCCTTCGCGCCCTCGGTTTGCCGGTGTTGAATGGCGCAGGAAAAGGACAAGGCCAGACAGGAAAAGAGGAAGGCCATCCGTTTTACATTGGGGAGCTTTCATCTGCGCAAAGCAGAGCAGGCTCTCTGACTCGCTTCAATTATAAATCACCGCAAGCTCACTCTCTGCTCGTGCTGCCGGACCCGTGACCTGCGCCGGGTCAGGCCGAAGGGGTGAGCGTCAGGATGTCTTTGGCTGTTTTGCCGAGCGCACCGCGTGCTTTCTTACGCCGCTCGCAGACGGTGTGATGGATATTCTCGGTCGCAGGGGCAGAGATCATTCGATTGGGTACTGGTGAGGCCGTTGTGGGCTGATTTGAACTTCGCATCTCACCGAACTCGTGGCGACTCTTTGCTGGATAGCTTCGGTTCAATCCCTCACGGACTGGCGAGGCGGCGTGCGATGAATTCGCGCAGGCGCGGGAACTTCGATTGCGCGGCGAGGGTCAAGGCGCGCTGGGGAGCCGCCGGCACGAGCGGTTCGAGCGCGTACCAGAGCATCAGCGGCAGGTTCGGATCGGCCGCATCCTCCGCGCGCGCGGCGAGCCGGGAGAGGATGCCCCAGCGCTGGCCGTGCGGCAGGCGCTGGCAGGCGCTGGCGAGATAGAGGCGCACGAGAGGCGACGAGTCCGCGGCGGCCATCGCTTCGAGTTTAGCCAACACCGCTGGGGAAACTTGGCCGTCTTCGAGTTCAAGCTGCACGGCCCACGCGCGAAGATGCTCCTGCGGATGCTCGAGCAGGCGCAGGCGCAACGGTTCATCCGCCGCGCCGGTGACGTGCAACGCCCACAACGTGCGAAGCTGGCGTGCCGCGTCCCTCTCCGTTTCGAGCAGCTCCAGCAATGCCGGACGCGACGCCGGTGTGAGCGTGCCCGCAGCCGCGCGTTCCTGAAGAAGCCGGCGCGCGTGCATCACGAACCAGTCGTTCTTGTGCGATTGCAGGCGCACCAACTCGGCGTCGGAACGCTTGGCGACATCCGCCGGCGCGGGTTTCCTGTCGCCGTGGCTGATCTTGAAAATGCGGCCGGTGGCGCGGTCGGGCTTGCGGGTGTGGCACTCGTCGGGGTCGCTCCAATCGCTGAGGTAAACGGAGCCGTCGGGGCCGTATTGCAAACTGACGCCGAGAAAACGCCGGTCGGCCGCGACCATGAAATCGTTCCCGTGCCGGCCCACGTAACCGGAGCCGCGTCGGGCGAGCAGGTCGTTGTTCACGCGCTTGCCGTGAAGGTTCACCATGAACATCACGCCGCGGTAGGTGTCCTGAAAACTGTCGCCAAGATAGATCATCGCGCCCGAATGCGCGTGGCCGCCGCCGACCGCGAGCTGCTCCGCGCCGCCGCGCGACTTGGCCCAATCCGCGCCGACCCAGTGGCGATGATCGGCGATGGTGTCGAGCGTGGCGTAGGCGTGGCGGCTGAGCGGGCTGGGCCGGCGCCGCTCGTAATGCCCGCCCTGCACCACGTGGTAGAGGTGCGGCAGCACACAGTTCGAGATGAAGAGGTGCCCGTGCTCGTTGAAGGCCACGCCCCACGGGTTCGTCGTGCCCTCGGCGAAATTCTCCACCACATGCCGTGTCGGATGATACCGCCACACGCCGCCATTCACGTGCGCGCGCTGCTCCTCCGGCGTGCCAGGCTTGCCGAGCTTAGAATAGGACGACCCGCCGTGGCCGCCGTAGAGCCAGCCATCGGGTCCCCACGTGAAACCGTTCACAAGATTGTGGATGCCTTCGCGGCCGAAACCCTCGAGCAGAATCTGCGGCGGGCTGTCAGGGCGGTCGTCGCCATCGCGGTCGGGGATGAAGAGCAGGTGCGGCGAATTCACCAGCCACACGCCGCCGAACCCGACCTCGATGCCGGTCACGTAGTTGAGGCCGGTGGCGAAAACCGTGCGCCGATCGAAACGACCATCGCCATTCGTGTCCTCGAAAATCACCACACGATCTTTGCCATCGTCGGCATTCCAATTTGGATAAGAATGGTTCTCCACCACCCAAAGCCGGCCGCGATCGTCGAGGCAGAAACCGATCGGCTGCGTCACATCCGGCTCGCCCGCGAAGAGCGTCACGCGAAAACCCGCCGGCACAGTCATCCGCCGGGCCGCCTCCTCGGGCGCGAGGAACGGGATGTCAACCGCCGCCGGCGCGGCGGCGCGCGAATCAAAAAAAACAAGGAGCAGCGCAAGGGCGGAGAGGAACGCGTTCATCTCGGATGTGATAAAGGAAACCGTGCGCCGCCGCAACGCCCCAGCGTGATTTGCGCTTGCGCACTCCCAGAACGTGGTGGAGTCTGGGAAGCGTGAAATTCCTGTCGGCCATCCTGCTGGTACTGTGCCTGAGCCGCGCGACTGCGCCGGCGCAGACGGTTTTCATCTCGCCCGCGGGAAGCTCACCCTTTTTCTCCTACACCACCACGCTGCTGACGCAGCCGGTGTACGATCCGCTGTTGTTCACCTCGCCGCTCTTCGTGCCGTTCACGTATCAACCGGCGCCTACGTTCAACCCTTTCATCCAGGTCCCGATCCCTTACACGTATCTGCCGGTGAACCCGCTCTGGACCGCTATCACGACGAACAACAATCCGGCCAGTGTCACCAACAATTTCTCCGTGCCGATTTGGCCGACGGTGAATTACCTGCCGTACAGCTATCTGCCGCTCCCGGGCGCGACGACGACCTACGTGCCGATCTTTTCCAACCCGATCCAATCCACGCCCGCGATCGTGACCGGCGGCAACGGCATCATCTTCGGCCCGCCGTATGCGACGAACAATTTCTCCGTCACGCCCACCATCTATCTCAGCACGCCGACCATCACTGCGCCCATCTCGGCAAACTCGATGCGCATCATCGCGCCGCGCCTGCCGGTGTGGGTCACCACCACACTGGTGAATTTCGGCGCGACGACCGGCGTGGTGCAGCGCGTGAACCTGCGCTACCCGTTCAGCCCCGTGCGGTAAAGCGGGACTCGCTGAATCGAAGCTTGGCAATGCACTCCACCCTTTCTAGCCTTCGCCCGTGCTTGGAATAATCCGTTTTCTCGGTCTGCTGAACGCCGCCATCTGGCTCGGCTCGGCAGTCTTTGTCACCTTCGCCGCTGGGCCGGCGTTCTTTTCCGAAGAGATGCTCACCTTCCTGCCGAAGGCTCACAGCGGCCGCGCCGCGCAGTTGATGCTCGAGCGCTACTTCATTCTGCAATGCATCTGCGCCGGCATCGCCGTGGCGCATCTGCTCGCGGAATGGCTCCAGACGCGGCAGCCGGTCTCCCTGCTGCATCGGAACCTGCTGCTCGGCGTCATCGCGTTGGTGTTGCTGGGCGGGTTGTGGCTCGCGCCGCGGTTGCAGCGACTGCATCCGGCGATGTATCCGGAGATGTATTACCGGAACGAACCGGCGATGTTGCAGGAGATGGCTCAACCCGAGCGGGTGGAAGCGGCCAAGAAATCCTTCGGCCTCTGGCACGGCGTGGCGCAAACAGCGAACCTGCTTGTGCTACTCGGTCTCGTCGGCCACTTCTTCCTCGTGAACCGGCCGTCCACGGCGCCGCGATTCGGCAACCGGTTCAGGACTTCTTGAGCTTCGGCGCCGCCTTCTTGCGCGGCGCTTTCGTCTTCACCGGCGCGGCATCGCCCCAAAGCCCTTCGAGATCGTACAGCGCCCGCACGTCGGCCCGCATCACGTGCACGATCACGTCGAAATAATCGAGCACCACCCACTCAGCTCGTTCAGCACCTTCGGGCATGTGCGCCCGCTCGTTGTGCTCCTCGCGCAACTGGTCACCAATCTCGCGTACGATCGCGCGCACGTGCGGCTCGCTCGTGCCGGTGCAGATCACGAAGTAATCCGTCACCGTGGAGACCTTGCGGACATCGAGCACGACGATGTTCTCGCCCTTCTTGTTGTCTGCGTAATCGCGGCAGAGTTGCGCTAGTTTGCTTGAATCCATCACCGTGAACATGACTGAAGCCGGATCAAAGGTAAAGCCGGCTGTTACGAATCGCCTCCGCCACCGCTGGCGGCACGAGAAAATCGACCGGTAAACCTGCCTTCACCCGCGCTCGGATCTGCGAGGAGGACACGCCAAGCGGGAAGCCCCGCAGCGTACGCCCGCGGAACGGCAGCGGCAACGGCACCTCGACATCGCCCGGCCGCGGGATGACCACGAACTCGACGAGTCGCGCCAGTTCCGCCGCCTCGCGCCATGTCGGCAACATCGCCACGTGATCCGCGCCAATCAGCCAATACAACTCCGCCGCAGGGAACCGCCGCACGTACTCGCGCACCGTATCGATGGTGTAGGAAACACCGGCGCGCGTGGTTTCCTGCGCGTCCACCTCCGCCCACGAGAATCCCGCCAACGCGAACCGCAGCAGCCGCAGCCGCACCTCGGCCGACGCGGGCTGCGCGTCCATTTTGAAAGGCGACTGCGCCGCCGGGATGAAGCAGATGGAGTCCAGACCGAGCTCCTCGCGTGCCGCCTGCGCCACCAGCAGGTGGCCGAGGTGCACCGGATCGAATGAGCCGCCAAAAAGTCCGAGCTTCATTTCAACGCCCCACTTTTCCGTCGCCATTCAGATCTTCACCAAATCGCGATTCAAGGATTTCCGTCAGGCGGCGCAGTTGATTGCGGGTCACCAGCAGCTCCTCCTCCAGTCGAAGAACCCGCCGCTCCAATTGCTTGGCGTGATCGGCCGCCTCGGTGCCTTTGCTTTTCGCAGCGCTGATTTGAACTTGTTGGATTAAATCCCAGAGCATGGGGCCTCCTTGTTTTCGTTAACAACACCGGTTCGGTTCGCCGCTGAAACGCTTTTCCGACGAGGCCACGTAAGCCTCTGCGCGTTGTTCCTGCAACGCCGCTGCGCGGCCGCCGAGCAGGTTCACCTTCGGTTTCACGCACGCCTGCGCGCGGTCCACGGCCGTTTCGCCGGAGAGTTCGCGAGCCAGCGCGAGGGCGAGGGCGAGCAGGCTGAAAAGCTTGAACGGCTTGGACTCAGCGGCGGCGTATTCGGGCAGCCAGACCGGCTCGGTTTCACTCAACTGCGCCAGTCGGCGGCGGGCGATTAGCAAAATCCACTCACGCACGCTCAGCAGTACCACGGCGATGACGAGCGTGAGGAAGAAGCCGGTGACGAACGCGTCCACGCGGTTGTTGAAGCGCAGCGTGCCGTTCGTTTTCACCGCCTTCTGCGCGGCGGCGAGAACCTTCGCATCGCCACCGGCCCGCGCGGTTTCGACCGCCTTCTGCAAATCGGGCAGCTTCGTCTCGAGCACCTTCACCTGCGCAAGAAAACCGATGCGCGGGTCGGAATGGAAAATCTTTTGCACCGCGGCCGTGCCGGTCACCGCCAGCAGCCAGACGAGCGGGAGCAGCGTGACCA
>SIAT01000122.1 GCA_009691645.1 Pedosphaera sp.
TTAACTGCCTATGAAAACGCCGCTCCTACTCGCCACCCTCGCACTGGCGCTCGTCGCCCACGACGCCGCCGCCCAGACACTGGCCGGCACGATGGCCGTCGGCGGCATCACCTCCACCCTGCAAGGCATCGGCGGGATGAACTACGGGGCCATCCGCAACCAGGCGCGGGGGGTGTCCAACGCCAACAGTAATTACCAGTCGACGCTGAACGGACTGATGACGGATCCGAACACGACGACGCAGCAGCAGCAACCGCCTCCTCCTCCGCCCACTCTTGCCGGCAAGACCCCCACTGGTGGCGCTGGTGGCGCTGGTGGTAGCAACCCCGCTGGTAACTCTGGTAATAATTCAACCAATTCAACCGGCGGCAGCGAAACGGTCCGCGGCAGGACCATATCTGCGCAAAGCACTTCGATGATGGCGCAGATGCGTTCGAACCCGCGCAACATACTCAGCACGATGGGCGGTTCCAGCAGCGGGACCAACCAGTTGAGCAGCCGTCCTCGTATTTCACTGCGCGTGCAGACGACTCCCATCATTTCATCGCGCGGATCGGGCATCTCCACGCGCGGCGGCACCTCCGGTGGCGGTAACCAACAGGGTGGCGCAACAGGCGGCCAACAACAAGGTGGTGGCGCGGGCGCTTCTACACTGGTGGATCCCAACGCCGGCGGCAATCAACCCGCCGTCCCTGTTCCCAACGCCCGCGGCAATCAACCCGCCGTCCCTGTACCCAACGCCCGCGGCAATCAACCCGCCGTCCCTGTACCGCCTTTACAAGAATTTCCTATCAATTATTGATCCGAACCCCGGCGTGCCGATTCGACTCCAATAAGCCGACGCTCCTTTTTCCAGCCCCTCCATTGCGGAGGGGCTTTTCTTTTTTGGACGACAACGCTGGAGAGAGCGCCTTCGAAACCATCACCGCCCGAGCATTCCCGGCAATCCGCCGCCGCCCATCTTTCCCATCATCTTCTGGAACTTGCCCATCTTCTTCATCATCTGCTGCATCTGAGTGAAGCGGTTGAGCAACGTGTTCAGTTCTGCCACCGACACCCCGCTGCCTTTGGCGATGCGTATCCGTCGGCGCGCGTTGAGGATCTGCGGGCTGCCGCGCTCCTGCGGCGTCATCGAGCAAATCATCCCCTCCATCCGCCGGAACTCCTTCTCGCCCTTCGAGAGATCCGCCTGCTTGAGCATCTGTGAACCGCCGGGGAGCATGCCGATGACGCTCTCGAGCGAGCCGAGTTTTTTCATGCCGCGCAACTGTCCAAGAAAATCCTCCAGCGTGAACTGCCCTTTGCGCAACTTCTCCTCCATCCGCTTCGCGTCCGCCTCGTTCACCGATTCGGCGGCCTTCTCGACAAGGCTCACCACATCGCCCATGCCGAGGATGCGCCCGGCCATCCGCTCCGGATGGAACGGCTCGAATTCGTCCAACTTCTCGCCCACGCCGGCGAACTTGATCGGCTTGCCGGTCACGGCCTTGAGCGAAAGCGCCGCGCCGCCGCGCGCATCACCGTCGAGCTTGGTGAGGATCGAGCCGGTGATCTTGAGCGCTTGATCGAAGTGCGTCGCCACATTCACCGCCTCCTGTCCCGTCGCCGCGTCGAGCACGAGCAGGATCTCCGTCGGCTGCACCAGATCGCGCAGGCGAACCAATTCCAGCACCAACGGCTCGTCGATCTGCAACCGGCCGGCCGTGTCGAAGATGACCGTGTTGCGGTTGTTCGCCTTGGCGAACTCGATCGCCTCGCGCGCGATCTTGAGCACATCCGTCTCGCCGCGCTTCACGAAGGTCGGCACATCGAGTTGCTTGCCGAGCGTCTCCAATTGATCCATCGCCGCCGGCCGATACACATCCGCCGCCACCAGCAACGGCGAGCGCCCCTGCTTGGCGAGCAACCGCGCGAGCTTGCCGGACGAGGTCGTCTTGCCCGCGCCGTGCAGACCGACCATCATCACACAGCTCGGGTTCCCGCCGAAGGCGAGACCCGCGTTGGTCGAGCCGAGCAGTGTCACCAACTCGTCGTGGATGATCTTCACGACCTGCTGGCCGGGTTGGACGCTCGCGAGCACCTCCGCGCCGAGCGACTTCTGCCTCACCTGCTCGATGAAATCGCGCGCGACCTTGAAGTTCACATCCGCGTCCAGCAACGCCAACCGCACTTCGCGGAGCGAGTCGGCCACGTTCGCCTCGGAGATCTTGCCGAGACCGCGGAGATTCTTGAAAGCCTGCTGGAGCTTGCCCGTCAGCGAATCGAACATGACAGCACGGTAACGGGCTGAGCGGAGGTTTGACAAGCGCGCGCCCCTATCGCCAAAGCCGCCGTCGCGAATATCACCCCGCAAGAGTTCCCGTTGAACACGCCCAGCGGCGGCGTGCCGAGACTGGATGCCCAGATCTCAGCGACTTTTTCGTAGTCAGAAAATCACGGCTTCAGGAGAACCTGATTGCTGTCGCGATCGAGGACAAACTGTTTCCCCGGTCGTGGCGTGGGGACATGCGTGATCAACTTGCCGGTGGCGAGCTGTTTCAAGTCCTGCGGAAAGGGGCGTCCGGCGGCGAGCCAGAAAGTGAGCGCGGCATTCAGTGCGCGCAGATGCGAGTCGGGCGAGTTGCTCTCCAAATCTTTCTGGAATGGCCCCATCGCATCACTGGCGATGTTGGGCGCAAAGGTGCCCGGTTCGCCCAGCTCTGTGGTCGGCGTTTTCGCCGGCGCGGTCGGCGTGGCGGCGCCTGTTGCCGATGTCGTGGCAGCTTTGCGGCAGGCGGTTCCGGCCAGTCCGACGAGGGCGCACAGGGCTAACGGGAGGAACTTCATAAGCCAACGCTATTGAGTATCCCAGATGTTGTTCGGATCCCCCTCGGGGAACTGGTAAAGCTGAGGCGTATCCAGAAATTCGAGCCGGCCGTCCAGAAACAGACTCCCCACACTATCTTTGCTGCCATGCCGTTTGGCGAAGAAGCGGACGTGCCCAGCCGAGCCGAACATGTTCATGCGATGGATGTGGCTCGTGCCGAAAGTTGGGCCGCCTTCCGACGAAATCGCACCGGCAGTGATGGTGGTGAAGCGATCGGCGGCCGGGTTCGAATAGGAATCCGCCAGATAGATGCTTTGCGCGGGATTTTTCCACACGACTTCGAGCGGCCAGGCGAAACCGTCGCCGTTGTTCAAGGTGTTCCCCGAGGCGGTGCGGTAGCTGGGCGTGGATTGGTAAATGTTGGCGATGGAACCCCAGTTCATGAGGCCAATGTTAGTGGTGTCCTGAGCTTGCGCCGCCGTCACCTGAAATTGGGAGCTCGGGCAGTTGTATAATTTCTAGGCGTCCGCGATGTAAGGCATCAACATCGGCCGCCACCAGAAGATATGCTTGGCCACGAACCCATCGAAGTCGCCGGAGTAAAAAGCCGAGGCCATCCCGATTTGCTTGAAGTTGTTCTGACAGGCGGTCTTTTACCCTTTGTGTTTGGAGTCGGCCAGTGCCGGCAACAACATCGAGGCGAGGATGCCGATGATGGCGATCACCACCAGCAATTCGATCAGCGTGAACCCAGCTCTCGCACGCGCAGAGTGGCGCGCGGGGATGCCGTAGCGCGGGTGATGATAAAAGGCGATTTCATATCAGGATTTCGGTCCAACAGTTTAAGAACGATACGGCTGCACGGGGAATCAGAAGCCCAAGACTGCGGCGGCATTCAACGATGCTTCACGGATTCCAGCCGAGGCATCGGGCCGGCGTTAGGCGCGTTTCGTCAGGCCGCGAATTTTTCCTGCGCGGCCTTTTCCCCAGCAGATAAGCGCGCCAGTGAGGCGCATCCGCTCGAACATGCGCCGCGGGATGACGTGCTCGCCAAAGAGGCTCGCGCCGAAAAGATACATCCAGCCGTTGCCCGCGGCGAAGAGACGCGCCGGCCGCGTTTGATACCCGTAGATGACAAGCCAGTGCGCCGAGTCGTCGCGCTTGTCGTGGTCCACGGAGCAGATGACCGGGAAGCCGTCGTCAATCGCGCGACAAAGACGCGCGAAGGAAATGCGGTGCCGCAGATGCTTCACGCCGACGCCGCTCTCACTCAACGCCCGCGCGAGTCGGGGCGTGGAGGTGCCGCGCGCCAAGGTCGATCCGCAGCGCTCATAGAAGCGGCGGAAACCGCGCCGCGCATCGAACGCCTCCACGACGGCCCATCCGGCGACCGCGCCGCAACTGAAGTCGTCCACCTGCGAATAGCCCGTGAGATCGAGCGTCACCGCGCCACTCGGATGCGCCAACCGATCCGGCACGCAGATGACGCCGGTGATTTTCGAGATGAGATCGGCGAGGCTCAAGGCTTCTTTCCGAACAACTCCTGCGCCGCCTTCACGAAAGCGCCCTGTGCCTTGCCGCCTTCACCGGGATAGCCCGCGTGCTGCACGAGCCAGACGGTGATGAGGCCGCGCGCCGGGTCGATGCTCATGTTCGTGGCGAGCGCGCCGCCGTGGCCGAACGTCGCGCCGGCGGACCAGCCGAGGCCGTAGCTTTCCTTCAGGCTCGCGGGCGTCTGGCGGCTGGTCATCTCCTTCACAGCCTTCGCGGAGAGGTAGCGTTTACCGTTCAGTTCGCCGCCGTTGAGGACCATCTGGCAGAACTTCGCGACGTCGCTGGCCGTGGCGAACAAGCCGCCGGCGGGCATCGGGAAACGCTTCGCGCGATCGTCGAGCGGGTAGCGGAGCTGGCTGATGCTGTTCGTCTCCAGACCGGTCTTCGCGGCGTTCGGCTTGTGCGGCGTGGCGATGCGTTTGATCTGCTCGGCGTTGGGCCAGAAGGTCGTGTCCGTCATGCCGAGCGGCTTGAACAAGCGCACATCCATGAACGCCTCGTAACTCTGGCCGGTGAGAACCTCGATGAGCCGCGCGGCCGTGTTGATCCCGGCGTTCGAGTAAGTGTATTTCGTGCTCGGCTCGAAAATCAGCGGCGTGGCCGCGTAGCTGCGGACGGCGTCGCGCAGTGACAATCCGTCGAGCGTCGGCTGCTCGGCGGCGGACTTGAACGGCAGGCCGCTGGTGTGGCTGAGCACCTCGCGGACGGTGATGGGATGCACGGGCGCCTTGAGCAGCGGCGTGCCGTCGGCGTTCTTGCCGGCGACGACCTTCTGGCCCTTGAACTCCGGGAGGTATTTCTCGACCGCGTCGTCGAGGTTCAGCTTGCCTTCATCCACGAGCATCATCACGGCGGCGCCGGTGATCGGCTTGGACTGCGAGGCGATCCAGAAGATCGCGTCCGTCTTCATCGGCCGCTGCGTCGCGCGATCGGCGAAACCGACGGCTTCGATCGCGAGCACCTTGTCCTTCGACGCCACGAGCGCGACCGCGCCGGCCAGATCGCCTTTCTCGACGAACGGTTGCAGCGCAGTGGAGATCGCCGGGGCGGCGGCGCTGGCGGTCGTCGGGAGTTGAACGAGCGACAGGTGGAGCGCGGCGAGAAGCAGCGCGGGGATACGGGATGTGTGTGTGTTCAGTTTCATTTCAAAGTATCCTTTCCGTCCGTGAGCCATTCGAGGTTGAAGCGCGCAACCGTCAGCAGGCCGGTCTTGTAGATGTCCTTTCCGTCCGTGCTGCCGCGCTCGTAGAAGAGGAGGATCGTCCCGT
>SIAT01000123.1 GCA_009691645.1 Pedosphaera sp.
CGCGTGACGGGGACGAGTGAGCGGCTGACTTTCGAGACGCTCGCGGGCGTCATCAGCGCGGAATTCAAAGGCGAGCGCGTGGCCATCGGACTCACCACGCCGCACAGCCTGCGGCTCAACGAACAGGTGACGCTCTCCGGCGGCGTGCAGACGATTCACTCGCTCAACACGGGCGTGCAGCACGCGGTGTTGTTCGTCGAGGATGCGGACAAGGCGATGGTGCAGTCGCTCGGGAACGAGATCCGTTTCCACGCGCACTTCGCTCCGCGCGGCACCAATGTGAATTTTGTGCAATTGCTCGGACCGAATTTCCTCCGCGTGCGCACCTACGAGCGCGGTGTGGAGGGCGAGACGCTTGCCTGCGGCACGGGCGTCACCGCCTCGGCCCTCATCGGGTCGCGGCTTCACGGTCTCGCCTCGCCGGTGCAGGTGCAGGTGCAGGGGGGCGATCAGATGGAGGTGAGCTTTCGGTGTGACGGCGAGGCCTTCATCGACGTGCGGCTCACCGGCCCAGCTGATTTCGCTTTCGAGGGCAAGCTGACGCTCTAAAAACAGGCTCGCCAAGCGGAGTGTTTTCCGCGAGCGTGTGGCCACTTTGGACTCAACCATGTTTACCGGAACCTACACCGCGATCGTGACCCCGTTTAAGAACGGAAAGCTCGACGAGGCGGCTCTCGAGCGGCTCATCAAGCTGCAGATCAAGGGCGGCGTGGACGGCATCGTGCCGGTCGGCACGACTGGCGAATCACCGACGCTGGACATGGAAGAGCACATCCGCGTCATCGAGCTGGCGGTGAATTTCGCCGCCGGCAAAGTGAAGGTGCTCGCCGGCACGGGCGGCAACTCCACCAGCGAGGCGATGCTCCTCACGAAGGCCGCCGAGGAGGCCGGTGCCGACGGATCGCTCCAAGTCGCGCCCTATTACAACAAGCCGACGCAGGAGGGTTTGTTCCAGCATTTCCACGCCATCGCGCGTGCCACGCGGCTCCCGATTATTCTCTACAGCATCCCCAGTCGCTGCGGCATCGAGATCGCCGTGGACACGGTGGACCGTCTTGCGCACGACAGTGTGAACATCGTCGGCATCAAGGAGGCGGGCGGTAACGCCGATCGCGTCAGCCAACTTCGCGCGGTGCTCGGGCCGAAGTTCACCATCCTCAGCGGCGACGATTCGCTCACGTTGCCGTTCATGGCCGTCGGCGCCGACGGCGTCATCAGCGTTGCCTCCAATGTCATCCCCAAGGAGGTCAGCCACATGGTCCGCGCTTTTGCGATGGGCAAGCCGGCCATTGCGCTGAAGTTGCACGCGAAGTTCTATCCCCTCTTCAAGGATCTCTTCATCGAGACGAATCCGGTTCCCGTGAAGGCCGCGCTCGCCATGATGGGTGTCGTCGAGGAGGGTTACCGTTTGCCGCTCGTGCCGCTTGCCTCCAAGAACCGTGAGATGCTCAGGAAGACGCTCAAGTCCTGTGGCGTGTTGAAGTGAGTATCGCCGCGGCCGCGAAGTCGCGAAGAGGGAATCTCCTCCGTGTCTCTGTGGGCAGCGGCTAGTGCGAATGCTTATGACCAAAGTCATCATCACCGGCGCCAAAGGCCGCATGGGACAAGCGCTCCTCGCCTGCGCCGCGTGCATTCCGGGGCTTGAGATCGTCGGCCAAGTGGACCAAGGCGACAACCTCGCCGACGTCATCGACCGGGGCGACGTCGTCATCGACTTCAGTTTCCACACCGCCACCGCCGGCGTCGCCGAGCTTTGCGCGAAGCATCGGAAGGCGCTCGTCATCGGCACCACCGGCCACAAGGAAACGGAGAAAGCCGCCATCCGCGCCCACACCGCCACCGTTCCGACGGTCTGGGCCTCGAACTATTCCACCGGCGTGAACACGCTTTTCTGGCTCACGCGCAAGGCGGCGGAAATCCTCGGGACCAACTTTGATCTCGAAGTTGTCGAGATGCATCATCGGCTCAAGAAGGACGCGCCGAGCGGCACCGCCACGACATTGCTCGAGATTCTTGGCGACGTGCGGAAGCTCCAACTCAAAGAAGCCCTGCGTCACGGTCGCGAAGGCATCGTCGGCGAACGCACGGATGCGGAAATCGGCATCCACGCCATCCGCGGCGGCGATGTCGTCGGCGATCACACCGTTATCTTTGCCGCCAACGGCGAGCGAGTGGAACTCACCCACAAGGCGAGCAGCCGCGACACCTTCGCCAATGGCGCCCTGCGCGCCGCGCAGTGGATCGTGGCGCAGAAGCCCGGCCTGTACGACATGCAGGACGTGCTGGGGCTGAAGTGAACTCGGAGCCCAAAGTTCACGGGTCCGCATCCTCCAATCTCGCCATCATCGCTCTCGGCTCGAACCTCGGCGACTCCCCGCAGATTCTTCGCGAGGCCATCTCGCGCCTGCAGGCACTCTCCGAAAAGCCGCTGCGCCGCTCCTCGCTCTGGCAGACCGCGCCGGTGGATTGCCCGCCCGGCTCGCCGCCGTTCCTGAACGCGGTGGTCGCCTTTGAATTGCTGGCAGGTGAAACGCCCAAGTCGCTTCTCGAAAAGTTGCAGGTGTTGGAAAAGGAATTCGGTCGGCGCCCGAAACAGTTGCTCAACGCGCCGCGCCCGCTCGATCTCGATCTGATCGCGTTCGCCAACGAAGCGCACAACACGCCACAGCTCACGCTGCCGCATCCGCGCGCGCATCTGCGGCGGTTCGTGCTGGCGCCGCTGGCGGAGATCGCGCCGGAGCTCGTCCTGCCGGCCCAATCTAAAACGGTCGCGAAGTTGTTGGCCGCGTTGCCGGACGACGAGACGGCGCGGCGACTTTAGCCAGCGCGCGCGGTCGTCATCACAGCAGGTTTTGATATGCCAGCCAGATGGAACGGAAGTATTTCATCACGCGCACGGGGTCGGTGCTGGGCGGAATCTCGGCGAAACAGTAGCCGGTGAAACCGATGTCGTTCAGGCGGGTGAAGAGTTTGCGGAAGGGATAATCCTCGAGGTAAAGGTCGCGCAGATGGACGGTGAAGATTTTGTCCTTCACGAGATTGAAGTTGTGATCGAAACCGTCGCCGTCGAGATCGGTGGGGTTGGAATTCCAACAGACACCGACCTGCTTGTGATCGGCGACGTCCATCATCCGTTTGATATTCGGCAGCAGCGCGGTGCCGGGGCCGTGCACTTCCACGCGGATTTGCTGGCCGAGATTCGCGCCGAACTCGCCCAACTCGCGCAGTGAGCGGCCGATCTGCTCGAGAGTTTTCTCGACCGTCACTTCTTTGGGCAACCCATTCGGGCGCACTTTCACGCCGGTGGCGCCGACGTCGTGGGCGAGCGCGAGGTATTCCTTCGTGGCCTCGATGTCCTTCTTGAGCTTGGCCTGATCGGTCGTGTGATAATCAAATGCGCTGCCGAGACTCCAGAGTTTCACCGGCGAATCAGCGAAGCGCTTCTTCACCTCGGCGCGCTGTTCCTTGCTGAGCGTGACCTCGACGCCGTGCTTGTGCGTGGTGCGCAGTTCGACGCCTTCGAACTTTGCTTCGGTGCAGTTCTTGATGATGGTGGCGATGTCCCAATCCATCGCGAGGTTGTACGTCACCGTGCCGAGCTTCATCTTCGCGGGCTTCGAGAAGAGCGCGGCGGGCTTGGCGCCGGCTTTCGCCGGTGCGGCGGCGGCGAGTTTCTGTTCGAGCAACGTCAGCGCGCCGAGGCTGAGTCCGGCGGTCTTGAAAAATTGGCGGCGTGTGGCGGGTTGAATGTTCATACCTGCACGCTACCAAAGCGGCTGTTGCGGGAAAGCCATTTCGTTTGACCCACCATCGGTTTGCCGTTAGCAATGCCGGCCATGACAGACACCACTTCCAGTCGGCCGCGCCGCCAGATGCTCACTCTCACGGCGGCTTTTCTCGGCTGGCTGTTCGATGGCTTCGAGATGGGGCTGTTCCCGCTCATCGGCCATTCGGCATTGAAGGATCTGCTCGGCGCGGACGCGGTCGCGGGCGATTCGACGAAGTGGTTCGGCGCGATCATCGCCGTCTTCCTCGTCGGCGCGGCGAGCGGCGGCGTGCTCTTTGGTTGGCTCGGCGACAAGATCGGCCGCGTGCGCGCGATGGCCATCAGCATTTTCACCTACGCGATCTTCACCGGCCTGTGCGGGTTCGCCACCGAAGCGTGGCACGTCGCGGCGCTGCGTTTCATCGCCTCGCTTGGGATGGGCGGCGAATGGGCGCTCGGCGTGGCGCTGGTGAACGAGGTGTGGCCGGGCAAATCGCGCGCGCTCACCGCCGGACTCATCGGCGCGGCGGCGAACATCGGCTACCTGCTCGTGGCGGTCCTCAGCATGGTGCTGCTCAGTTTCATCGCCACGGCCAAGGGCTTTTTCCTCGGCATCGGCCTCTCGCAGGAACTCACCGCGCGGCTGCTCGACAACTCCGCGTGGCGCCTGCTCATGATTAGCGGCGCGTTCCCGACACTGCTAATCTTTTTCATCCTCATGTTCGTGCCTGAATCGGAGAAGTGGAAGGCCGAGCACGCGCGCGGAGCCACGTCGCACTGGGCGACCGTGGATCTGTTCGGCGTGCTGATTGGTTCGCTCGGGGCGCTCGCCATCATCTGGGCGTGGTCGCCGGTGGGCGTCGCGCCGCTTCCCGCGATCGGCATCACCTTGGCCGGATTGGCCGTGGCGTTGGCCGGTTATCTGTATCCCGTGCGGCAATATCTGAGTCGCGCCGAGGCCGGCGGTTCGCTCAAGCCCGGTCGCGGGAAGGACATCGTGCGCAAGATGCTTTTCGGCGCGGGCCTCGCCTCGGTCGCGCTGCTCGGCACATGGGGGTCCACGCAATGGGCACCGCGCTGGGTCACCGAACAATTCAAGCCCGACCCCGCGCTGCACGCGAAGGAGTGGACCCTCTTCTGGCTCTCGGCGGGGGCGATCTTGGGCACGATGATTGCCGCGCTCTCGGCTGGGAGATTCGGCCGGCGCATCACTTACACCGCGCTCTGCATCGCTTCCATCGGCGGCGCGCTGCTGCTGTACCAGTGCAACCAAGGCTACTCGCCGTTCTTCCTGTTCTCGGCGTTCATCGCCGGTGCTGCCACGGCGTCGTTCTACGGATTCTTCCCGCTCTATTTTCCCGAACTGTTCCCCACGGCAGTGCGGGCCACGGGGCAGGGGTTCGCCTTCAACTTCGGCCGCATCATCGCGGCGATCGGCGGGTTGCAGACCGCCACCCTGATCAGCTTCTTCAATGGCAGCTTCGCGATGGCCGGCTCCGTGATGGCCGGAATCTACCTCGTCGGGATGGTCCTCATCTGGTTCGGGCCGGAGACGAAGGGCCAGGAATTGCCGGAATAATGTCGACTCGATGAGATCGTTGGGTGCGCTGAGTCTCGGAGTTCGCGCTTGGCGGCGCGGTATTGCCCGAGGGATGCTTTTGTTGTGGCGTTGAACAAGGTCACTACTGGGACGATCCGTGAGATGAAAGGTCGCGAGAAGATCGCGGCGCTGACGGCGTATGATTTTCCGCTGACGCGACTGCTCGATGAATGCGGCGTGCCGCTCATCCTCGTCGGCGATTCGCTCGGCATGGTCGTGCTCGGTTATCCGGACACG
>SIAT01000124.1 GCA_009691645.1 Pedosphaera sp.
CATCCGGCAGTGCGATCAACTGAAACTGTCCGCGTTCGGAGGCGAGGAACCCATCGAGGTGCGGTGGATGGACGTTTTTGTACGGCGTCCATTCCTCCATCGGCGGTGGATTTTTCGTCACGCCGAAACGGAGCAGGCGCGGCTCGTCCCAGATTTCAATCGGCTCAACGAATGGTCCCGTCGAAAACACACAGTGCCGCACTGCACCCGGACCGTGGCCAAAAATCTCCGCGCGTTGTGGATGCGCGATTCCAAGCCGAAACAGCCACTCAGTCGGCGGCGGCAATTCAGTGAAAGCGACCACATGCGGCCAAACGCGCGACGGCGGAGCCGCCACATCGAGTGAGGTTCTCACTTCGAGCAATGGTGCCGGCGCATCCGCGAACCGTTCACTACCGAGCATCAACGGCACAGCCAGAATCGCCGCGCAAAAGAGATGAGGTGATTGGTGTCGGCGTCGAGCGGGTTGCAACACGTGGCCGAGCATCGCCCCCACAAGCGCCAACGGTATCGCCAGCGGCGCGGCCATTACGATGCAGAGATTCCTTCGATCGCCAACACGACAAAACCAGCCGCCGCCGCAGTCACCGCGATGGCGGCAACGGCAAGGCTTTCCAGAAACGATCGGGGCACATGAACTCCATACAGCAGCGCGGCGAGAAATCCCGCGATGAACGGCAAGCCGAGGAACAATCCCCAGCCGTATTGCTTAAACCCGTGCGTGCCGAGAAGCGTTGCGCCCCACAGCAGCAGGCACGAAACCGTCACGCCGACCAGCGCGCTGCCGATCCGGCTGTGCGGACAGATGCGTTCCAGCCACATCGGTTCACGCGCGCCTTCCAAAAGCGGCCGTTCCGGTTCATCACGACGAGGCGCGAGTGAGGCGACGATAAACAGGAACCACTTCAACACGGGCACGACGAACAGGATGGTCAACCAAAGTGGCAACTGAGCCGAACGCAGTCGCTGCACCGTGAGCACGATGCCTGCCCATAAAAATGGCACCGAAAGTAGCAGTAGTTTCCAGCCGTGATTCTGCACGGCTTCTGGTGTCAACCAGTCGTTCTGGGACAGACCGCCTTGAAGATAATCCGTCAGATTGACTTGAGGCATGCCGAGCCACGTCGGCAACACGAAGCGGTCGAGGTTCCATTTGATGCCGAAAAGCACGAGACCCCACAACACGTAAGCACGGCGTCCGATAGTGCCGTGCCAGTTCCACAATTGGCTTGGTTTCATGGAAGTTCGAAAAAGACGCGACGACGACGCTGCGGGAGAACGTGATGACGATTCAGACACGTGCCAGAGGGCGGCATGTGCGCGAGGAGCGCTTTCAATCGCAGCCACCAGTGTGGCAAGAGCGTGGCGAGCGTGAGTTTCATGGGAGCTTCCTTTCCGGTTGCGGCGGCACGACGCATTGGCCGCCGAGACAGTAGCGGTTCGCGGCAATCCAGCGGTAGGCACGCCACGCGAGCGCGTTCACGCCGGGCAGGCGCAGGAGCCAGCCGAGCGGCGCGCACCAATCCGCGGCTTCCGCGAGCGCGATGAATGCGTCCACCCCGCCCAAGATGCGCCCATCGGCGAGGTGGAGTTTCATCTCAGCGGGCAACTCATTTTCCGCCAGACCAAGGTCCCGTCGGGCGGCTTCGGATTGGAATGGCACCAACTCGAAGCCGCCCTGCCGCGCGATGAAGCCGAACCGGCCCACCCAGCGCCGGCAGAACGGGCACGCGCCATCGTAGTAAAGCGAGCCCGCGCCGGTGGTAGGAGCGGGCCGCATGAGCGCGAGCGCGTAGCCGGTAGCAGCGCCGAAACAGAGGCCGTGGAACGCCAGCGCGCACGCATCACGGAACGGCCGCGATGCAGGCGGTGTCTCCCCGAAGCCCGCGCCCAGCATCGGGTTGATGAGCCACCAACTGGCCAGCAGTCCGGCGGCCCAGGCCAGTCCGCCGAGCAGCGGCCAAAGGAAGGTGCGGCGGAAGTTGCCGGCGGCGAGGAGCGGCCATTGCAGGAGGCCCATGACCAGTCCGAGGAGTAAGGGGGAATACCAGTTCACCACCCACGTCAGCGCGGCGGCCGCCAGCGTCAGCGCGGGCCACATCCACGCCCAGCGCACGGAGTCCCGCAGCAGGAAGGGTTGCACGACGCCGAGCAACAGCGCCGCCGGATATGGCGTGAACATGAACGAGTGGTTCTGCCCCAACGCCACCAACGCCCGGTGCATACCCCCCAGCGCCGCAACGTGGACGAGCGTCCAGCGGAGCCAAAAGGGGAATGACCGGAGCGGGTTCATGGCGGCTCACCTTCTGCCATCGCCGGCGTCGCCGATGGCGAGGAGCTTGCGCACCTTGTCGCCGAGCTTCACGAACTTGGTCAGCGCGGCGGTGGGCCACTGGCGGATCTGGCCATACCAGTTCGTTGTCAGTTCGAAGAAATCGTGCAGGTCTCGGAGCTTCTGCTCGGTGTATTTGTCGGTCTCCTTGTCCTTTTCGGCCTCGAGGATGCAGTCGCGCAGGAGGGTGAGCGTGGGGTCAATCTCGCGTTTCTTCCGCTCGTCGAGCACCACGCGAAACATCTCCCACACGTCCTTCATGCTCTCGAAATGATCGCGCTTGTCGCCCATCACGTGGATGAGCTTCACGATGCCCCAGCCCTGTAATTCCTTGAGGCTGGTGCTGACGTTGGAGCGGGCCACGCTGAGCGTCGCCGCAATCTCTTCGGCGTTGAGTGGTTGCGGTGAGATGTAGAGCAGCGCGTGGATCTGGGCGACGGTGCGGTTGATGCCCCAGCGCGTGCCCATTTCACCCCAGTGCAGGACGAACCGCTGTTCGACGGGTGAGAGGGTTTCTTTCATTTCTGTCTAAACAGAAATTACTGCAAATAACGCTGGCCGCAAGCGTTATTTTAGAGGGAGAGAAAACGGCTGTGGAAACCTGCGCGGCTCAGACCTCGTAGTCAAAGACCGCCACGCTCGCGACCTCCGGCAGGAGCAGGGTGCGGATGCGCTCGTGCTCGGGGTGCGGCAGGTAGGCGTCGCGGGCGGCCACGTCGGTAAAGGTCATCAGCAAGGCGTGAGTGTAGCCCTGAGTCAGTCCTTCGGGGCTGTTGTTCGTGCCGGCCGAGTAGTTCTCGATGCCGGGGATGCTCTCCGTCATTTCGAGTACCTCGTTGAAGAGGGTGTTGATCTTCTCCGAAGTGACCTCGGGTTTGAACTTGAACAAAACGATGTGGTTGAGCTTCGCCATAAAATAAAAATGCTTCACCGGCCGACATCGACCGGCAAAGCTCTGGTTTGAGTCTCGGGTTTACTTCGCGGCCAACGCGGCTTCGATCGCCTTGACGACCTCGGGGGCGTCCGGCTTGGTCCTCGGCTCGATGCGCAGGAGCACCTTGCCGTCACGACCAACGATGAACTTACCGAAGTTCCAGCCGATATCCTTGCCGCCCTCGCCGATGAGCGACTTGTAGAGCGCGTGGCGGTTCGCACCATTGACCTCGAGTTTGTCGAACATCGGGAACGTGGCGTGATACTTCGAGGAGCAGAACTCCTTGATTTCCGTGTTCGTGCCCGGCTCCTGCTTGCCGAACTGGTTGCAGGGGAAACCGGCCACGACAAGACCTTGCGCCTTGTACTTCTGATAAACCTCTTCGAGTTGCTTGTACTGCGGAGTGAGGCCGCACTTCGATGCGACATTCACCACCAGCACGACTTTGCCTTGGAACGGCTTCAGCGAAGCTTCCTTACCGTCGATATCCTTGAGCGGAATGTCGTAAAGCGACTTGGTTTCGGCACGGGCGACGAGGGTCAGGATCAGCGAGCAGAGAGCGATTAATATTTTCATCGGGGCGGATTATGGAGAGGAACAAAGGAAAGTCAAACGCCGCGTGCGGTTAGTTCTGTTCGCTCGAACACCGCCGCAGGCCGACCTCGTGGGCGATGTCGTCGAACTCCTCGCGCGTCACCTGCTCGAGTTGCTTGCCGCGGTCTTTGAGCTTCTCGTTGATCTTGATGGCTTTCTCGGTCATCTCCTCGTGCGTCTCCTTCGAGCCGCCGACCATCGCGAAATTCTCGCCTTTTGTCACCCGCTTGTGGCCGTCAGAATCCAGCCCCAAGCCGAGGATCATCGCCTTCGTTTTCTTTTTTGGCGCTTTAGCCATTCGGGCAAAATTAGTTGGCCTCACCCCAAGTTCAAAGAAAAAAGTGCGCCTGTCAAAGCGCGCGAGCGGATTCCACGGTGGCGCATCCCCACTCCTCTGTTACTCTCACCGCGGCGATGAACCGCTTCGCGCAACAACTGGCCGCACGCCGCATCACACTCCAGCGAAGCGCGCTCGTCACGCTCCAGATCAACCTCGGCCGCCGCTGCAACCAAGCCTGCCGACACTGCCACGTGGATGCCGCACCGTGGCGCACGGAGATGATGGAGGCCGACACCGCAGCGCGCATTGCTGATTGGATTCGCCAGCACCGACCGCCGGTCGTGGACCTCACCGGCGGCGCGCCCGAGCTGAACGCGCACTTCCGTTTCCTCGTCGAGACGGCGCGCAGCACCGGCGCCCGCGTGATGGATCGCTGTAACCTCACCATCCTTGAGGAAGACGGCTTCGGCTGGCTGGCCGACTTCCTCGCAGCGAACGCCGTCGAAGTTATCGCGTCCCTACCTTGTTATCTTGAGGAGAACGTCCGGCGCCAGCGCGGCGACGGCGTGTTCGCCAAGAGCATCACGGCCCTGCGCCGGCTCAACGCCCTCGGCTACGGCACGCGATTGCCGCTCCATCTCGTGTACAACCCCATCGGTCCCACACTCCCGCCGCCACAAGCCGAGCTGGAAGCCGATTACAAAGAAGCGCTCGCGCGCGATCACGGGATCGTCTTCACCCGCCTCTTCACGATCACGAACCAGCCCATCGCCCGCTTCGCAGAAGACCTGCGCCGACAACATCGCTGGGACGAATACCTCGACCTGCTCACCACGAGTTTCAATCCCGCGACCGTCGAGGGACTCATGTGCCGAAACACACTGAGCGTCGGCTGGCGCGGCGAACTTTTCGACTGCGATTTCAACCAGATGCTCGGGCTACAACTCCGCAACGGTCATCCTCTGCATCTCTGGGACGTGACCCCGGCGGATCTCGCCGGCCGCGGCATCCAGACCGGCGCACACTGTCTGGCCTGCACCGCCGCCGCCGGCAGCAGTTGCACCGGCGCGGTGATTGACCCGGATCTCGACCTTTGAATTGTGCCGGCACCAGCCTGCCAAATAGGGGTTGCGAATCTTTTGATGATGTTTACCCTCGGCGGCGTCTTAGAATGTATGTTCAGCCACGTGATGCGGACTTTTTCGGAATGCTGTCGCCACTCGGCGGCGGTTTGTCCCTGAAACCGTTCCTCGCCGAAACTGAGCCTAGTACAGTAACAACAAACCCCAAAAACACATGAAGAAGCTCCTCACACTCATTGCTACCACCGTTATCGCCATCTCCGCTCAGGCCGGCGAATTCCCCGACATCAGCATCGCCGACCTCAAGAAGGCCATCGCTGACAAGAAGGTCACCATCATCGACGTGATGGGCTCGGCCTCCT
>SIAT01000125.1 GCA_009691645.1 Pedosphaera sp.
GCCAGCTCGGTGCCGAAGGATCTCGCGCAGAAGATCAATCAGTACGGCGGCGCGATGGGCGAGGACACCGCCGGCGTGCCCGAGGCGGACATCGAGGTCGCCCGCCGCACCGGCTGCACCAAGGTGAACATCGACACCGACCTGCGCCTGGCGATGACCGCCGCCATCCGCGAAGTCATGTTCACCAAGCCGAAGGAATTCGATCCGCGCAAATACCTCGGGCCCGCCCGTCAGGCCGTGAAGAACCTCGTGCGCCACAAGATCAAGAACGTCCTCTGCAGCTCCGGCCACGCCTTCGACTGAGGGCGCCGCCACGAAATCAGCACACTTCCGCAACGGCGGGCGCAGCAATGCGTCCGCTTTTTGCTTTCACGGAACACTCACGAGGCAAAAACCATCCGCCGTCGTTGTTCGGCGCGATGGGTGGAAAAGAAAAAACCGGAGCCAGCGATCAGGAGATGATCTTCTCCGGCTCCGGGGAGTTTTCGAATTAGTACAACGTAGGCTCTGTGGATTCCCAGTTCCGGCTGTACTGACCGGAACCGAAAGTCATCACGAAAACATCCAGTGCCGATAGCTAACCACAGCTGCTATTTGAGGTCAACAGGCAAAATGGAATTTTGGATGGGTTTCAAAGAAATAAGGCGGCCTGCTCCTGTTCATCAGTGACTGGCGGCCTTCAGTCGCCGAACAATTTCTTGAGTTGCGCCCGCGCAGCGTCCTCGCGCGAGTTGCCGCCCTTGCCTTTGAACTCGCGCGGCGCGAAATCGAAATACTCGCAGAATGTCGCGAGCCGCTTGTCGTCCACCGGCTCGGCCCGACGCTCGCGGCACTGGTGCGCCGCGCGCAGATCGTGGTGCCGACAGTTCAGGCAGCAGCGCAGGTCGGCGCTGCATTGGGGACACGCCTCGCTCCGGCCGGGGTTGCCGGAGGGGATCCATTCCGTGCCGCAATTGTGGCAATGCTTCGTCACGCGTGTAGCGTAACAAAAAGCCGCGCCGCACGGCAACGGGGGGAAAATCCTGTGCAACCCACACGCGCCGAACTAACGTCTCCTCGTGACCGACGCCTATCGTCAACTGCTCGACGCCACGATCGCGCATGTGCAGGGATTGAAAGCCGCCAGCGTGCGTCATCTCGCCGTCGCACCCGAAACGTTCGCCGCCCTCGCTGCACCCGTGCCACGCCGTCGCGAGCCTTCCATATCGACCGTCACGCCCATCAACGCCTCCATTTCCATGCCCGCAAAACCTGCTGCAAAAAAAACGTCGGCCACTGTTTCAACGCCCGTTTCCGACGCCAAAGCCGCCGCGATGGCCGATCTGCGCGCGCGCGTTCTGCCCTGCATGAAATGCCCGCACCTCGCCAACTCGCGCACGCAGGTCGTGTTCGGCGTCGGCGACATCCACGCACCGCTCATGTTCATCGGCGAGGCGCCGGGTGCGGATGAGGATGAGCAAGGCGAACCGTTCATCGGCAAAGCCGGGCAGTTGCTCACCAAGATCATCGAGGCGATGGGCCTCGCGCGCGAGACGGTGTACATCGCCAACATTCTCAAATGCCGGCCAGACACGCCCGGCCAGACCGCCGGCAACCGCAAGCCCACACCCGCCGAGATGGACACCTGCAAGCCGTATCTGCTGGAGCAGATCCGGATCATCCAGCCGCGCGCCATCGTCGCTCTCGGCGCCACCGCCACCGATGGCTTGCTCGGCAAGAGCGAGGGCATCACCAAGCTGCGCGGCCGCTGGCAGGAGTTTCACGGCACCCCGCTCATGCCGACCTATCACCCCGCCTACCTGCTGCGCAACCAAGCGCTCAGCGAGAAACGCAAAGTGTGGGAGGACATGCTGCTGGTCATGGAAAAACTGGCGATGCCCGTCAGCGAGAAGCAACGCGCCTACTTCCTCAAGCCCTGACCGCGCATCCCGCCGCTAACTTCGACGGCGTGGCGCTTGACGGCCGCGGCATGCCCGACTGACGCAGGCTCTCGAGGTGGAACGCGATTGCGATCCGCATCGCCTCCTCCGCTTCGTACCGCGAGCGGCCCGCCACCACGCAGCCGGGCAGCCGCGCGCCGTGAAGCCGGTGGCCGTCTCCTCGAGGGTGATGTTGAATCCGCTGTCTTGCATACCGTGATGCCGACTGAAGCACGGTAAACCCGCATGGCCAATCCGCCAACGGCGCGCACTTCTTGACGCGCCGTCGTCTGCCCATAGTTGACTAGTAAACTAAAACTATTCGATGAGCGCGGACTTGAGGGGCGCACGCCACGTGTCGGTCTTCGGATCGTACGCGCCGAAGCCGGAGCAGAATTCCCAGTAGGCCCAACTGAACCCGAGCCGCTCGGCCTCGCGCGTCACAAAGCGCGTCCAGCGCACGCGGGATTCCATGTCGGCTTCCTGATAAGCACCGAACTCGCCGAGGAAAACCGGCCTGTTATTCGCTTTGCCCCACGTTGCGGCCTGTTCGAATGATTTGCGGACGGCTTCGCGTTCCGTGTCGCTCCCAGTCCAGGTGCGCCCCTTCCATTTGGCCGAGCCATTGGCCCACGGGGCGTTTTGATGGGTGAACTCGAACGGGCTGTAGTAGTGAACGGTGGTGATGAGATGGCGGTCGTTCGCCGGCAGTTCGAGTTGGGCCAGCGCGCCGATCGAATTCCATTTGCCGGGACCGACGATGACGGCGCGGGTCGGGTTGGTTTTGCGCACGATGGCGAGGAGTTTTGGGAAGATGCCGTTCCATTTCGCTTCGGTCAGTTTGTCGTGCGGTTCGTTGAGCAGTTCGAAGATCACCGAGTGCGGCCGGTCTTTGTAGCGTGGGGCGATCTGCGCCCACAACCCGGCCAGTCGCGTCTCGTGCGCGTCCGGCGCGACGTCCATCTCGCCGTAGTGATGGACGTTCACGATGATGTTCATCTGGTTCGCCAACGCCTGATTGATGGCCCAATCCACGCGCTCGGCGAATTTTGCGTCGAGGGTGAACGGCGCATTGCTCTGCGCGTGAGCGGACCATTTGATCGGTAGGCGGACGCTGTCGAAGCCCGCCGCTTTGATGGCCTTGAAATAATCAGCCTTGAGCGTGACGCCCCACGCGCCTTCCGTCGGCGCATCGAGTGCGTTGCCGAGATTGATGCCGCGCCCGAGCTGTTTGTTGATGGCGAAAATGTCGCTTGCGGGCTTGGTCGGGGGCGGCGCGGCGGCGAAGGCGCAGAGGCCGGTCAGCAGCGCGACGAACGCAAGAAAGGGTTGGATCATTCGGGCGGTTCTCATGTGGCGACAGATTTAAGTGAATTGGCTTTCAAAGTCCACCGCCGTTCCGCGCGCTTGTTTTCGGCGACGGCCTGCTTATAAAGAAGTCCATGACTCGTCGCCAATTCCTCCAGACCACTTCCACTGCCGCGCTCGCTCTTTCTCCGTTGCCCGGCCACGGCGCCGAGTTCGGCGCGATGAAGAAACGCGTCGGCCTCATCGGCACCGGTTGGTACGGCAAGGTGGATCTGCTCCGCCTGATCCAAGTCGCGCCGGTCGAGGTCGTCTCCCTTTGCGACGTGGATAAACAGATGCTCGCCGAAGCCGCCGATCTGGTGGCCACACGGCAAGTCTCCAAGAAGAAGCCGCGCACCTACGGCGACTGGCGCGCGATGCTCAAGGAAAAGGATCTCGATATCGTGCTCATCGGCACGCCCGATCATTGGCACGCGTTGCAGATGATCGAGGCGGTGAAATCCGGGGCGGATGTGTACGTGCAGAAGCCGACCGGCGTGGATGTAGTCGAGAGCCAGTCGATGCTCCACGCGGCGCGCAAGTATAAGCGCGTCGTCCAAGTCGGCACGCAACGCCGCAGCACGCCGCACCTCATCGAGGCGCGCGACCGCGTCATCAAGGAAGGGTTGCTCGGCAAGATTTCGCATGTCGAAATCTGCTGCTACTACCACATGCGCGCCAAGGGCAACCCGCCCGACATCGCACCGCCCGCGCATCTCGACTACGAGATGTGGGCCGGGCCCGCGCCCAAGATGCCCTACAACGATTTCATCCACCCGCGCCGCTGGCGCGCCTACATGGAATACGGCAACGGCATCGTCGGCGACATGTGCATCCACATGCTCGACATGGTGCGCTGGATGCTCGATCTCGGCTGGCCGCGCCGCATCAGTTCCGCGGGCGGAATCCTGATGGACAAAGCCAGTCGCGCGAACATCTCCGACACGCAGACCGCCACCTTCGAGTTTCCCGGGATGAACGTCATCTGGACCCACCGCACCTGGGGCGCCGCGCCCGATTCCGATTATCCGTGGGCCGCATTCATCTATGGAGAGAAGGGAACGCTCAAGGCCAGCGTGAACAAATACGAGTTCTTCCCCGCCGGCAAAAAGGACGCGTCGCTCAAAGGCGAGCCGCTCTTCGAGTACGAGAAATTCCCGGAGGACAAGACGGAGAAAGACCTCGAACGCCACGTCGCCTCGGCCGTCCGGTGGCACATGCAGGATTTTCTGAAAGCCATCGAGAAACGCTCCAAGCCGGTGGCCGACATCGAGCAGGGCGTCATCTCCAGCATCTCTTCCATCCTCGCCAACCTTTCCGTACAGGTCGGCCGCACGCTCGAATGGGATCCGGTCAAGGGCGAGATCAAAGGCGACGCCGAGGCGAACAAACTGCTCCGTCGCGCCTATCGCGCGCCGTGGGTTCACCCCGAACCGAGCAAGGTCTGAACGCCCCGAGGAGTTTTGAGTCCGCGCCGGATTTAGCGTTTATAGCCGGCGCAGGATGGCGCGGGCGGGAGCGCCGTCGGCGCCGAGGATTTTCAGCGGCAGACAGACGAGGTCGTATTTGCCGGGTTTCACTTTGGCGAGATTCAGTCCCTCGATAATCCAAATCGGCTTCTTCGCGCCGAGCATGATTTGGTGGCACTCGACGCCGTCCTTGTTGTAGCCGCCGACGGAGAGGTAATCCACACCCACGGTCAACACGCCGCTATCCACAAGATACTGCGCGGTGTCGGCGGGGATGTAGATGAAGTCTTCGTCGAAGGTGCTGGTCTTCGCCATGCGCCAGCTTTTGGTGGAGCTGCGGGTTTTGAAGAGCACGCGCTCGTTTTTCTTGAGCCTGTGCGGGCGCAGTTCATCCACGGTGATTTTGCTTTTGTGGAAAATCTCGATGACGCGGCAGGGGCCGACGACGGCTTCGAGCGGCATTTGTTCCATCGTCACGCCGTCGCGCACGAAATGGCGCGGGGCATCCATGTGGGTGCCGGTATGCGCGGAGAGCGTGAGGTGCGTGAGGTTGCAGGGGATTTTCTTGCCGGGCTGGCCGGGCACCGGATCGCCGAGTTTGACGTGGAGTTTGATGTGGCACTCGGGATCGCCGGGCCAGTGCACCATGCCGTCGCGCATTTCGACCGAGATATCGATCCAGTTTTTGCTCATAAATTGTCGTGGGTTTTCGCGGTGAAACTCAGGCGAACGAGATGACGTTCTTGATGCCCGTGGCTTTGCCGAGCAGCAGCTCGCGATAATCTTCGGGTTTGTGGCGCTGAGTGATGAGGGCGTTGATGGCGGCCGGCCAGCGTTTCTG
>SIAT01000126.1 GCA_009691645.1 Pedosphaera sp.
GCTGCGGCGCAGGCCGCTGCCCAGTCGAGCGCGTCCAGCAGTGCCATTTTAACGCCG
Source organism: Pedosphaera sp. (assembly GCA_009691645.1). Taxonomy (GTDB): domain Bacteria; phylum Verrucomicrobiota; class Verrucomicrobiia; order Limisphaerales; family SIAT01; genus SIAT01. Next base: position 58 of record SIAT01000126.1, read on the forward strand.
GCCATCATTTCCGGCGCTTCGACTCCTGCCGCGACTGCTTCGCAAGCCTCGCAGCGCATCGCGCTCCGCGCCAACGGATCCGGGGTGGCCGCTTCTGATACGAAGTAGCTTCCGCTTCGTTCCCACGGAACGGCTTCAATTTCTCCGAAACGTTTCCGGCTTCAGTGTCTTCGCAGCACGAGCCGATGTTCCATTCGCCGCGTCTGGCTGTGTTCGAGCGGCGGCAGTTCCGTGAGCGTGGGCGATTCCGTCTCCTTTAAAATCCGTTTCGCAAGCGCCTGAAGCCCCGTCCAGCGCGGCCAGTCCAGCACCGGCGCGTGACTGATTTGCCGCAGATGACTGCGCCACTCGATGATTGCGCGATCGATGTCGCCCGCGCCGAGAATCTCCGTGACCCACGCATGTTTCGCGGCGGGGTTCTTGTGCGCAGCGGCGACCACCGATTCGGCTCCGCTGCCGTACTGCGGCGGCAGGCCATTCTCGAGGTAGCCGGGAATGTTCTCCGAGCCGAAGCACTGCTGACTCGCGCGCGCGAGCCGGCCGCCCCAGCGATCTTCCGCGCCGCAAAAGCGGAAACCGCCGTTGAGGTTCGCGAGATCGTAAATCAGTTCGTCGAGCGGATAACGTTTCTCCTCCAGCGCCGCGGCGATGGCGAGACCGTCGCCGCCGTGGAAGAAGCTCACGATGCGCCCGCGCGTCGTCGGCACACCCGCGGCATCCACCAAACCGAGTCGCCGCCAGAGCAGCGCCACGCCGGCGGTGGTGGACAGCTTTTGGCAGACGGGCACGAGCGTGCAGCGCGCGCAGTCGGACGGCGTCACCTCGCGCGTGGGCGGATTCCAAAGCGCGATTCCGTGGGCATCCACCGGCACGCGGAGTGTCTGTTCCGCGAGACTCACCAGTGCGGTAATCTTGTTGGGATGATCCACGAAGCGATCGATCGACAGCCGTTGCGCCGCCATCTTCTGTTCGATGAGCGGGACAATCTTTTCCTGCCACGCCGCGAGCGGCGCATTGCGTCCGGTCCAGTTCGTGAGCCGTCGCACCCACTTGGCGAGCACCAGCGAACCATCGTTCAATTTCTCGGCGACCGTCACGGAACGGCCGTAAATCTTGCCCGCCGCATCTTCGCGCAACACGGCCAAGCTGCCTGTGCTAATTTTCTCCAGCGCAGATGGCTCGGATGAAACCGGCGCGAGCGCAATTTCAGATCCTGTGTGACTCGTCTCACTGGGGTTCGGTGAAGCGATTTTCCAAATGTCGCGCAGCGGTTTCTCAATCGCAGCGGGGATCGGCTGCCATTCACCGCGGCTGTTGAGCAGCTCGCGCACGCGCTGGCGCACGTGCCGCGCCCGCTCGGCGTCGGTCTTCAGATTGCACGGCGCATCAGGATTCTTGATCGCTTCCTCGACGCCCAACGGGATGGGCTTTGTCGTGAAAAGCCGTTGCTGAACACGCGCCGCCTCGGCGAAGGGTTCGCGGCCCGCTTCGGCCGCGGCACTCATGATGCCGAGCAGCGCGCCCCAATCCACCATGCCGCTGCGACTGAGGTGGCAGGGGAATCCGTCGCGCAGGCGAAGCTCATTAGCGCTGACGAGAACGTAGCCCGTTTTGTCCAAGCCACGCCGGCCGGCACGCCCGAACATTTGCAGGACTTCGTCCGCGCGCAACGGAAACTCGCGTCCATCGCGCCGGTACGAATCCCCCGCCAAAGCCACACTGCGGAGGGAGAAATTGATCCCGGCGGCGAGGCCCATCGTCGCGACGACCGCGCGGAGCTGGCCGGCCTTGGCGAGTGGCTCGATGACGCCCGCGCGCGCGGCGTAGCTGAGGCCGCTGTGGTGATACGTCACGCGGTTGCGGAGCATCCGGGCGAGATGTTCACCGACGATCTTTTTCTGATCGGACGAAAGAATGAGCGGCGTGGGGGGAGGTAATTGGCGCGCCAGTTCGGCGGCGAGCGATTCCGTGTTTGCACGCCTCGGCGCGAAGAGGAGCACGGGGCCGAGATTTTCCGCGAGCGCCTTCGCGACGAGACGCGGCCAGTAGCCGCGGATTTCGGTCGGCACATGAAAGTTCAGATTGTCCGCCCAAACTTCCTCGAGCGGCACAGGGCGTTCCTCGTGCCGGATGAGCGTGGCGCGGCGGCCGAGGCGCTGGAGCCATTTCACCACGTCGTGCGGGTTGCCGACACTGCCGCTCAGCAGAAGCAACTGCGTCTGCGGTGGCGCGAGCGCGAGCGCCAGTTCGTAATTCAGGCCGCGGTCGGGATCCCCGAGCATCTGGTATTCGTCCACGATGAGCAGTGCCGGCCCGTCGCCTTTGATGAGTCGGCTCTTCTGCGTCTCCAGCGTGGCGATGATCACGGGAGCATTGAGATTTTCGGAGAGATCGCCGGTGGCGATCCCGACCTCCCAGCCGCGCGCCCGCCATTCGGCGAGTTTGTCATTGGCCAACGCGCGCGTGGGCACGGTGTAAATGGCCTGACTGCGCGATTTGCCGTGATCGGACCAAAGCTCGAAGATGAGCGTTTTACCCGCGCCAGTCGGGGCGTGGATCACGACGTCGCGGCCTTCGCGCAGGGCGGTCACGGCCTGCTGCTGCCAGAGATCGGGCACGATGCCGCTCGGGCGCGCGGTGCTGTTAGCGGGTTTGGGATTATGCGACTCAGTGGCCACGTCGGTACGATACGGGGAATGCGTGGTGCTCACAAAAGGTTTTGCGCGGAGACTGCGGCTCCAGTAACTTGGCCGCGCCGTTTAGTTCTCGGTTGTGCCGGCGTGGCGGAATTGGCAGACGCGCTAGACTCAAAATCTTGTACTCGAAAGGGTGTGTGGGTTCGACCCCCTCCGCCGGCACCAGGAAGAGGCAGTGAAGACGGTCCTCGCGCAGGCGGAGCTGCTATGTGCCGAGTGGGTGTGAGCGCGCCCGTTCCACGGCCCCGGCCGGATTCGACTGGGTTCTGCTCGGCCCCGCTCCTTTGGCATCCAAAGCCCCGTGGGACTGCGTTCCCTCAACGGATCCGGTGGCCTCGGGCGAGATTCATGGACAGGACGTATTCGAGCGCATCGCACCCTTTGTATTGCTCAAACTGGGGATCAATTCCCGCAATCTCACACGCCTCATAGCGGTGTCTGCCATCGAGGATTTACTGATAGGAACTACTGAGCCGCATTATGGAAGATGCCAAGGAAAGGGGCAATGGGACGCCGGAATGTGCTTTACTTGGTGGGTGGCGTACACTTCACGCCGGTCTTTGTGAACGCGACGCTCCATGCGCCTCCCGTCGTTCCCACTTTGACCTGAAGACCATCTCCAGGAGGGACTTCCACGCTCGTGACGTAGTCGCCGCGACCACTCAGATCATACACGGCCACGAACTGGGCCTGCTGACCCTGCACCCGACGAACCAGGCACGGTACGAGCATATTAATATAGTGGCCGATTCCCTTGCAGGTGAACAGCGTCTCCTGCGACGGGCCGGCGATCCACATTCGCAGCTTCGCTTTGTCCGGAGTGGCAGAGACGAAATCCCATTGAGTCGGTTTCGTGACAGTCCAACTCTTCCCCTCAGTCAGATGTTGATAGCCGTTGCGCTCGCCGGGCGAGGCGGTCATTCCCGGGCCAAGGTTTTCTACGGGCTGCAGCTTCTCTGAGATCGCATGCGCGACCCAGTCGATCTGCGTCGGCTTGTCGGCTGCCACGTCATAGACGTCGATCAGAATGTTGTCGGCCAGAAGCAAGTATCGGGTGAGCACAGAACCAGGGTAGGCGAGATCTGTCTGCGTCGCGCAGGCGGCGTATTGATCCTGAGGCTGGAACCACAGCGCTTTGCCAGTTGTTTTTGACTGGGTCTCTCCGCCAAGTGTCACCGTATTATGTGCCGCCGTCTCCTTGACCCACGTCTTGTATTCCTTATGGCTGTAAGTGAGGCGACCCGGATCGAGCAACCACTCCCGGCCATTCGCATACACAACAATATTCAGCTTGTCGAAGTGACCGTGACCGCCACCATGCTCGCCGTAGTCGACCATGACACAGGTCGCGTTCGGACCGGATCCGCGACGCAAGGCGATGAGTCCCGCGTCGGGAAGATTGGCCGACGTCGTGTCGATGGCCGGTCCCCCCTTGGCGTCCGACCCGAGCAGTTCTTTCAGGCGGGCTTCGTTCCCCTGAGCAATCGCTCGCGCGAATCGCGGGTCGCCGTACAGCTTCCAGGCCCATTCGAAACTGCCGTTAAAACTGCTGATGTGCCCGGAATCACTGTCATTGATGGCGGGGAACGTCCCGTTCGGATAGGCGTATCGCAAAGGGGCCAGAATCATCGCCTTGATTCGCGGATCTTCGTGCAGCGGAATGCCCATCCGCCGGCCCGCATCAATGATGTCCAGCATCGCCTGCAAGGCGTAGTTGTGATACGCCATCGAGCCTTCATACCAGAATCCATTGTCACCCATCGATTTCTCGACCTGATACCGAAAGCCCCCCTTCATCGTCAGCACTTTTTCGACGAGCGCCTTGTCTCCGAGGACCGAGGCGATGCACATCAAGCCCGCGTTGAACCAGGTCTGGTGATTGTTGATTCCCAAGTTGGCGAACAGCAGCGTGTCGGCAATGGGGCGGAACAGATCCTTTTCCACGTGTTCCCGCTGCGCGTCAGTCCAGACCTTGGAGGTCCGGGTGAGGTCGTATCCTTTGCAGAGATTGATCACTCCCACGGCTTCGTCGAGGCTCTGTGCATAGCGTCGTCCGCCAAGGTGGGCGAAAATTCCAGTCCGGCCCCAACGGTCATGACGCGGAGGGTAACCAGGATAGTCGTCCGCAAACTTCAACAGGATCCGCTGCGCCTCGCGAGCGTAGCGGTCATCACCGGTGTAGGCGTAGGCCCAGCCGAGTTCCATGGCGGCAATGTTCGCCCGGTCGTGCAGACGCGTCCGATATGCGGCCTTGATCCGCTCAGTCGTGTAGACCTTCTTGCAGATCGGGCAGACATGCTCGTCGAGATTCTTCGCTTGCAGATCGACGCCATGGTCGGGGCAGGCATAGTAAAACGTCCAATCACCGGAACCCGTGGGGAGCGTGATGGGGTTCTTGAGCAATGCGTCCCCTTGAGCAACCGCCTCCTTTCGCAGCGCGGGGAACTCCGGTGAGTTTTTGCGTTTGGCAAGTTCCGCGGCGGTGATCGCCAGACGCGGAGGGGGATCGAACCGCGGTTCGTTGTCGGCAAACGCCGAACCGGTGGCGATGGGCGACAGCAACAGCCCCAGCACGAACAGACACGGAACACATCGCACAAACGGAGAACGCATCGAGTGATTCCTTTACTGATAGGAATTTACTTTCTGGACGCTCCGCGGTTCAGCATCCCTTTAGCCGCGCAGTCGGTCGGGCATCGGCGGTCACAGACCGCCGACGCAAAGCCAGAATCACGCGAGAATCGCCTTCGGCACCGAGCCGTAGACGTCCGTCAGGCGGAAGTCGCGGCCGGCGTAGCGGTAGGTGAGTTTCT
>SIAT01000004.1 GCA_009691645.1 Pedosphaera sp.
CCGTGCTCCCCGCCAACCTGCTCCAAGCCCAGCGCGACTACTTCGGCGCCCACACCTACGAGCGCGTGGATAAGCCGCGCGGCCAGACCTTCCACACCAACTGGACCGGTCGCGGCGGCACCACTTCCTCAAGCACGTACAACGTGTAACGCCCACTTGATTCGCAAACGCCCGGTGGCCTTGGCTGCCGGGCTTTTTTTGTTGGAATAGCCTGTCGCCTCGCGTTCCCGCTCGCTAAGCTTGGGGCGTTAGACATTGCCGCATCTCGTCTCAGCCTTGCCCCTCGTTAAAAACTTTGTATCCCGAGGGTAAAAGCCTTGGTAAAGGGTCTGAAAAGAGGGGGTTCGATGGAATAACAGCCTCTCCAAGGAGTCTATTACGCATGCGATGAGGTTTTTTAAGCTGTTTCTCAAGGCATCCCTGCCCCGCTACGCCCATCGGCAACCTTGCTTGTAGACCGCTTCAGGCGCTTCCGGGCCTTGGATGCAGGTGCCCGACGGGGCGACCGCGGCTGGGAACCTGCTGAACTGGTTTGGGCCTCAGCGCTGGATACGCGCCGAGCCGCCTTTGGCCGAGGCTTTCACCTGCTCGACGGTCGCCATCGTGGTGTCGCCGGGGAATGTGGTGAGCAGTGCGCCGTGTGCCCAACCGAGGTTGACGGCTTCTTGTTCGCTGGCACCGGAGAGGAGGCCGTAGAAGAAACCGGCGGCGTAGCCGTCGCCGCCACCCACGCGGTCCACGACGTCGAGTTCGCACATGGGGGATTGGTAGGTCTTGCCGTTGACCCACGCGACGGCGCCCCAGGTGTGGCGGTTGGTGGAGTGGACTTCGCGGAGCGTGGTGGCGACGGCTTTCACGTTGGGGAATTTCTTCGTGGCTTTCTCGATGACGGCGTAGAAGGCGGAGGGGTCGAGCTTGCCCTTGCTCTCGACGTCCTGTCCTTCGACACCGAGGCCCTTCTGCAAATCCTCTTCGTTGCCCACGAGCACGTCCACGTGCTCGACGATGCGCTCCAGTACGCCCACGGCCTTGGACTGGCCGCCCCAGATGTCCCAGAGTTTCTGGCGGTAGTTGAGGTCGAAGGAGGTGATGGCGCCATGGGCTTTGGCGGTCTTCATGGCTTCGATGATGAGTTCGCCGGTGGTCTCGGAGAGTGCGGCGAAGATGCCGCCGGAGTGGAACCAGCGCACGCCGTTGCCGAAGATCTCGTTCCAGTTGAAGTCGCCGTTCTTGAGCTGGGCGGCGGCTTCGTTGGAGCGGTTGTAGAACACGACTGGGGCCCGGACGCCCTGGCCGCGGTCGCTGTAAACGGTGGCCATGTTGGGTCCGCGCACGCCGTCGTGCTTGAATTTCTTGTAGAACGGTTTGACGCCCATGGCGCGGACGCGTTCGGCGATGAGGTCGCCGATGGGGTAATCCACCATCGCGCTGGCAACGCCGGTGTTGAGGCGGAAGCAGTCGGAGAGGTTGGCGGAGACGTTGAACTCGCCGCCGCTGACGTGGATATCGCAGTGGTTCGCTTTGCGGAAGGGGATGATACCGGGGTCGAGGCGGTGGACGAGTGCGCCGAGGGAGAGGAAATCCAGTGCGCCGTCTTTCTTGATGTTCAAACCAGTGCTCATGATGTCGTATTCAGGTTCAGGGTTCTTCGCATCCGCCACGTCTGGCCACCTTCTCGTGAGGTCGGGTTCCTTAGCGCGGCGCGATGCCGGCGGAAATCATTTGCAGAGGTCGCACGGGTTGTCTGCAAAAAAGACCGGTGCCCGTCTCGATCAGGTGGCGCTCAGTCATGGCGCTTTTCCTTGCCGGTCTCGAAGAAGTCGGGCAACTCGGCGCGTGTGAGCTTGAGGCGGGAGACACGCATGCCGTCCATCTCCTCCACTTGAAGCTGGTGCGAGCCGCAGGGAATCACGTCGCCCACCTTCGGAAATCCGCCGCGCTGGTAGGTGACCCAGCCGCTGACGGTGGTGCTGCCCTGCATCGGCTCGCCGACCAACTCGGCCAACTCATGCAGGGGGAGGGCGCCATCGAGGTTCCAGGTGCGTTCGCTGGTCTTCACGGCGAGTTGCTTCTCCTGGTCGAATTCGTCCTGGATCTGGCCGACGAGTTCCTCGAGCACGTTCTCGATGGTCACCATGCCGACGGTGCCGCCGAATTCATCCACGACGAGGGCGAAGTGGAGTTTCCGATCGAGGAATATCTGGAGCAATTTCTCCAGCCGCGTGGTCTCGGGCACGAAGATGATCTTGCGGGCGACGGGGGCGAGGTCGGCGCCGAGTGCGTTGGTGTGATGGCGTTTGGCGTAAAGGTCTTTGATGTGCACCACGCCGAGGGTTTTGTCCAAGTCGCCGCCGTCGCAGAGGGGGAGGCGCGAGTAGCGGGTCTTCTCCGCCACGTCGAGGCAGTCGGCGATTGGGGCAGTGGTGTCCAAACTGCTGATCTCGCGGCGGGGGCGCATCACTTCGCGCACGACGCGGTGGCGCAGGTCGAAGGCGTTCAGGACGATGTCGTGGCCGAGTTGGGTGCCGCCGCCGCGTTGCTGGGCGGTGGTGAAGATGAGGCGCAGCTCATCCTCCGTGTGGGCCTCGTGCTCGCCCGCCAGCTCGATTCCGAGCCGGCGGAGGAGCCAGAGGGACGCGCGGTTGAGGGCCCAGATGAAGGGATAGGAGACGATGCGGAACCATTCGAGGGGGCGCGCGACCCAAAGGGCGGTGGGGAGCGGTTTCTGGATGGCAAACCATTTGGGGGCCTGTTCGCCGGCGGTGATGTGCAGGAAGGTGATCGTGGAGAAGCCGAGCAGAAAGGCGATGGTGTGTTGTGCCTGCGGGTTCTCGATGCCCAGCGGTTTCCAGAGGGGCTGGAGCAAATCGCTGAAGATTGGTTCGCCCACCCAGCCGAGGCCGAGGCTCGCCAGCGTGATGCCGAGCTGGCAGGCGCTGAGGGAGACGTCGAGGTTCCGGATGACGCGCCGCGCGATGCGGGCGCCGCGGTGGCCTTTGGCGATGAGCGTGACGAGCTGTGTCTCGCGGATCTTCACGAACGCGAACTCGGCGGCCACGAAGAAGCCGTTGAGCAGCACCAGCAGCAGCACGGCGACCGCTTTCAGCCCGATGGCGATGAGGGGGTCGCCGTCCATTTAACCTTTCACCTCCCCGAAGACGACTCGCAGGATGTCGCGCAAGCCGACCACGCCGCACTCGTGCTTGTCGCGGTCGAGCAACACGGCCATGCGCTGGCCGCTGCGCTGCATCTGCCGGAGGGCAGGCTCGAGCCGCGTGGATTCATCGAGGAAGAGCGCGGGCTTGAGGTAGTGCGATGCGGGGCGTGTGCGTTCCTCGGCGGTGAGGTAGAGAAGCTCGTTCACGTTCACGATGCCTGCCACGCGGCGGCGGCCATCCGTGGTTTCCCACACCGGCAGTCGCCCGACTTGCCGTTCGCGGAACAGGGCGATGATCTCGTTCACGGGCGTGGTGGTCGTGAAGATCATCGCTTGGTCGAGCGGGGTGGCGACGGCGCGGATGGGGACGCTCTGCAGATCGAGCACGCGGTCGATCATCGCCCGTTCCTCCGGCGAGAGCGACTGGCCCGACTCGCGCATGACCTGGCGCAGTTCGTCGCGGTTGAAGAAGAGGTGGCCGGTGAAGATGCGGCCGCCGGTCCATCGCCCGATCAATGCCGAGAGCCATCGCAGCAGCACGGCGGATGGGCGCAGCAGGGTGTGGAGCAGGCCGAACGGCCGCGCCAGCAGCAGGCAGAGGCGGTTCGGAAACATCTGGAACAGCATCTTCGGCAGCAGCTCGCAGAAGACGTAGAAGAGCAGCCCGCCCACGATGAACAGCAGCCAGAATAACACGCGCCCCTGTTCCCAGAGTGGCTGCAGGGCCAGCATCACCAGCGTCACGGCGAGGAAGTTTGCCACCGTGTTGCCGACGAGAATGGTCCAGAGGAAATCCTCGGGATGATCGAGGAAGCCTTGCAGGCGGATCGCGTTGGTATTCCCCAGCCGCACCAACCGGCGCACGCGCAGACGGCTGAGCGCGAGTATCCCGGCCTCCATTCCCGCGAGGAGGAATGCCAAGAGCAGGCTGATGCCGAGGGGCGCGATGATGTAGGGCAGGTTCGTGTTCATCGTGAGGCTGCCGTCTCCACCAGCAATTCCTTCACCCGCCGTTCATCGGCCGTTTGCACCGTGAGACGCAGCCCGCGGTGCAGCACGAATTCGCCAGGCACCGGCACCACCTCGGCCAGTGCGACAGCCAGCCCGCCCATGGTGACCACGCCGGGGACTCCGATCAGTGCTGGGAACTCGCGTTGAAAATCCTCCAGCAACATCGTGCCATTCACGCGCCAGCGGCCCGGGCCGAGCTTCTCCATCACGAATCCTTCCGCCTCGACCTCGCGATGGAACTCGCCGAACAGCTCGTGCAGGATGTCTTCGATCGTGACCAGTCCGGCGGTGGCGCCGTATTCGTCGAGCACGATGGCCATCGTGTGGCGCTGGCGCTGGAAGCTCTTGAGGAGTTGCAGCAGGTTCATACTCTCCGGCACAAACGAGGGGAATTCGACCACGTCGGCCAGATCCGCCTGCGGATCGGCGAGCAGCAGGCGGGTGTTCAGGACGCCGACGATCGTGTCCGGCGTCTCGTCGTAAATCGGCAGGCGTCGGTGCGGATGCTGCTGTGCGGCGGCAATCATCTCCTCCAGCGAAAGATCATCCGACAGGCAGGCCATCTGCGAACGCGGCCGCATCACTTCGCCCACCGTGCGGCGGTCGAGGTGGATGATCTGGACGATGATCTCCTTCTCCGTGGCGGCGAGCGCTCCCTGCTGGCAGGCCATCTCGAGCAACTCCTGATATTCCTCATCCGTCAGGGCCGTCTGCGGTTTGATCGCACTGGGGATGAATGTCTTCAGCAACAACGCATCGAGCCACTGGGCGATCTGGCGGACGGGTGCCGAGAGAGAGAGGAAGAAGCGCATCGGCCGAACCACACGGGGCGCCCACACCTCGGGCTGGCGCAGGGCGAGCGTCTTCGGCAGCACTTCGCACAGCAGCAGCAGCAGGATGAGTAGGGCACCTGCCGTGGGCCAGAAGGGCCAGTGGCCAAGGAAGAGGGACATCGCCAGCGCCACCGCGATCATCGCGCCGTTGGCGAAGGTGTTGCCGAGCAGGATGGTGGCGAGCAGGTCCTGCGGCGCGGCGAGCAGGCGTTCGATTGGATCCCATCGCCGCGGCTCGCGCATCGCGAACTGCTGCACACGCCACTTGCCGAGCGAAAACAACGCCGACTCCGCCAAGGCGAAGAAGAAGCTCGCCGTGGCGAAACAAAGCACGCCGAGCAACGCGATGAGCGTGTCTAGTGGCATTGACATCAGTTTGCCGGAAAAACCGGGTTGGCAAAAGGGAATTAAGGGCACTCAGTTCAGCGGCACGTTGCGCCGCATGAAGGTCGGCACGTCGAGGTCTTCGCCGTGATGGATGGTCGGCTCGCTCTTCTCGAAGCGGCCTTTGGAGACGATCTCCAGCGGCAACTGCTGCTGGCGCGCTCTGGCCGATTTCCGCCGGGCGCGTGTCCCGGCCTGCCCGCCGAGGAGCTGTTCCGTCTGGTGTACCGTCAACATGGGCGCGGGCGGAACCAACCGCGTCGCGGAGCGGGTCGCAGGCGTTGAGAAATGAAAGTCGCTCTCTTCGGCCGGCTGCGGCGCAATGCCCGCGCGTGTCACGGGCAACTGCTCGGCCGCCGCCACCTTGCGCCTGGCCACAACAACGGTCAGCACCAGACGGCCCGTCAGCGCGGCGTCCACCGCCGCACCGAGCACGACTTCCGCCTCTTCGCAGCGGGCGTTGAGCCGGTCCATCACGCGATTCACCTCGGCCATCGTCAGCTCCGGTCCGCCGGCGAGGCTCACCAGTAGCGCCTCGGCATCGTCCAGCGCCTTGCCGCCTTGCAGGCAGGGATGCGCGAGGAGGCGCTCGACCAACTCGTCCGCACCCGCCGGCGGCACGATCTCGGCGGTGGCCATGCAGCTCTCCGTGTGGCGACCGCGCACGACCGCGCAAAGATCGGCGAAGCTCGCGGGGATCAACCCGCCCGGTTGAAAGAGGCGCGCGAGGCCGAGCAACCCCTGCACCAGCAAATCATTCGCCGTGTCGAAGGTCTTCGCGAGGCGCGTGTCTTCATCCACCACTTGCAGCACGTGTTGGTTCGGCAGCGTGATGACCGCGTCGGCCACGCGGCGCAGGCGCTCCAACCCGAGTTGCGCCTGGCGCATCCGGCGCTTGCCCTCGCACTCGAATGGGAGCGTGACCGCGGCCAGCACGAGCGCGCCGGATTCCTTCGCCAACTGCGCGAGCACCGGCGCGGCACCTGTGCCCGTGCCGCCACCCAGGCCCGCGAGGATCAACACCACCTCGGCATCTGCGCAAAATCCGCGCACCATCTCCACGTCGGCCTCCGCCGCCGTGCGTCCCACCTCGGGATCGCCGCCCGCGCCCAAGCCGCGCGTCAAGGCCGCACCCAACTGATGCTTCGCCGCCAGTGTGCAGGCGCCGAGCGCCGTGGCATCGGTGTTGATGGCCACGAAATCGGCGGCGGCAAAGCCAGCCGCAGCGAGATGCACGGCCAAGTTGCCGCCGGCGCCACCGACCCCGAGCACCTTGATGACTGTCCCGCGCACCAGCGAAATTTGATTCTCGTTCATAATGTCTCCACCGCGTCAGGCGCGGCCGATGAGTTTTCCAAAACCTTTCTGGAACAGCCCGAATAACGAACCGCCCGTGGCGGAGGGCCGTTGCATGCTCGCGCCATACTTCACGAGGCCGATGGCGGTGTTGAACTCCGGTTGCTGCTGCACATTCGCCGCGCCGTTCAATGGGTCGGCCTCGGCGGCGTACACCGGCATCTGGAAAATCTCTTCAACCAAAGTCGTCAAGCCCGCCACACGCGAGCCGCCACCGCTGAGAATGGCGCCGGCGCGAAGATGATCGCGCAGGCCGACGCGGGAGAGGTCCTCGTCAATGAGTTGGAACGTCTCCTCCAACCGCGCGGCCATGATGCGGTGCATCAGGCCGAGGTTGATCACCCTGCCCGGCAACCCGACGTCGCTGGTCAGCGTGAGCGTCTGGGCGGTCTCGCCGGACGTGATCGCGCCGTGCTCGATCTTCAACCGCTCAGCGTGGCTCAATGGAATCTTGAGGCCGATGGCGATGTCGTTGGAGACGTGGTCGCCGCCGACCGCCAGCACGCCGCTGTGTTTGAGAATGCCATTGGAGTACACAACGTACTCGGTGATGCCCGCGCCCAGGTCAATCACCACCGCACCCATCTCGCGTTGCTCGGCCGTGAGCACCGCCATAGCAGCGGCGCGGCCGTTGAAGACGATGCCTTCGACGCCGAGTTGCAGTCCCTTCACCACGCGGATCGCGTTCTGCAGGCGATTGCGATGCCCGTGCACGACATGTACGTCCACCTCCATCCGCGCACCGAGCATCCCGACCGGATTCGCCACGCCGGGTTGACCGTCCACATGGAAATGCTGACGCGCGACGTGAATCACGTCGTGGTCAACGGGCAGATTGATCGCGCGGGCGTTCTTGATCACATCGCGCACGTCGTCTTCCGTGATCTCGCGGTCAGCGGAGACCACCGGATGAACACCGCGATTGTTGAAGCCGCGCACGTGCGCACCGGTCACGCCGAGGAATACGCTGCGAATCTCCACGTCAGCCATCTGCTCGGCATTGGCGATCGCGCTGCGGATGTCCTCCTCAGCCTGGGCCGAGTCCACAATCTCACCCTTGCGCACGCCACGCGACTTGGCTTGGCCCACGCCGATGATATTAAGCGCGCCCTCCGCGTTCACCTCGCCAACCACGGCGCAGATTTTCGAGGTGCCGGTCTCGAGGCCGACAATGATGTTGGCGTGATCAAACATTCTTTTTCTTGTAGCGCGAGGTTTTCGGTTTGATGGAAGCGGGCGACACTGTGCGCGCCTCGGCCCAGCGGGCTGGGAGATTATTTGAAACGGAAAGATCGAGCGTGGAAAGCACGCGGCCGTTGCGAAGCCCGAGATCGTGCACGAGACGCCAGCGGCGCAATTGCCGGTCGATATCCGCCACGGCGAAGACCACTTCGGCCCCCTGCCCCGTGCGGACTTGCAGCACCTCCGGCGCGGAGACATCCACGCGCTGGATATCGGCGAGACCCGTCATCGGCGAATGATCGAACGCGGCGACGAGGCGCAACGCCGCCAGCACCTGCGGCGTCTCCAGCGCGCGACCCGACATCAGCTCAGCGCCATTCACACCAGTGATCAGCGGCAACCAATCGTTCGCCTGCCCCTCCGGTTCAGTGGTCAATCGCCGATCCAGCGGCTGCATCACCCTGCCGGTTTCATCGAGGTGATACGCCACCCTGTCGAACCCGCCCCCCGCGCGCGGCCGCAACGTGACCACTTGAGCGACCGGCTCGCGCTCGCCGATGGAGAGACGCAACGTGTTCGGCAACACGCGCTGGACTGCGGCGGACTTGATCAACGGGATCATTTCCAAGTCGCGCTTCACGCGCAGCAAATCGAGCGCTAAAAGATTGTCGCCCGACTTCACTCCCGACCATTTGCGCAATTGCTCCAGCGTGATCACACCGTCCGTCTGCACCTCGATAGACTGCACGGCGAACGACGGGTTCTGATAGATGAACCGGTCCAAGGTCAGTTGACCGCCGCGCCACAAAAGCAGGAACGCCAGCGCGCCGCCGCCGAAGATCGCCAGCAGCACCGACACGACGCGCAACCGGCCGGCGCGGACTTGGTCGGAACGCAGCTTCACATCCAACACCGCCTGGCGCCGGCCTCGATGGTTTTTTGTTTTGTTAGCGAACCACATCGTCAATGCACCATCCTTGGGCGCCGCAGCGCCAACTCGATCATCCGCTGACAGAGCGCGGGGTAATCCAATCCCGCCGCCGCAGCCGCTTTTGGCAACAGGCTCGTCTCGGTCATGCCCGGCAGTGTGTTCACTTCGAGCACGAACGGCGTGCCGTCAGCCCGCACCATCACATCCACGCGCGCATAATCGCGCCCGCCGATGGCGCGGAAGGCCGCGAGCCCCGCCTGCTGGATGCGCACAATTGTCGCGGCGGCGAATTCCGCTGGGCAGAAATACTCCGTCGCACCCGCGGTGTACTTGCTTTGGTAATCGTACGCGCCCGATTGCGGCCGCACTTCGACGACCGGCAGCGCTTGATTGTCGAGGATGCCCACAGTCGTCTCGCGCCCCACGATGCGTTCCTCGCACAGCACCTGCGTGTCGTGCCGCAACGCTTCGGCGAGCGCACCGGACCACTGCTCAGCGCGATCCACAAACTGAAGACCAACACTCGATCCCTGCCGGACCGGCTTGAGCACAACGGGAAATTGCCAACCATCAGGAAACGGCGACGCGGGCGAATCGAGCACGACGAAACGCGGCGTGTTCACGCCATCGGCGAGGCAGCGTTGTTTGGTGAGAAGTTTATCGAAGGCCAGCCAACTCGCTTCCGCATCGCAGCCAGTGTACGGCACGCCGAGCGCGTCCAACTCGCGTTGGACGGTTCCGTCCTCGCCGTAAGTTCCGTGGAGCGCGAGAAAAACAACATCTGTCTCCGTCGGCAACGTCCACGAGCCAGCGCCGCTTTTGGGATCGAGTTCGGTGACGGCATGTCTGAGCGAGCGCAGCGCCCGTGCGACCGCTGCGCCCGTGCGCAACGAGACTTCGCGCTCCGCGCTCGGCCCGCCCAGCATCACCGTGATATGTAATGATTCCACCGCCTCTTTCCTCCCAAAAAGAAGCGAAGTTCGTTCCCGACTGGAAACGCCCTCCCCCTTGACGCAGCGACTATGGCAGAAAGCCTAGTCGCCCACAATCTCAACTTCCGTGTGCAGTTCGATACCCCGCGCAGCACGCACCCGCTGCTTTACCAGTTCGATCAATTGCAGAACGTCCACCGCCGTCGCCGCTCCTTCGTTCACGATGAAATTCCCATGCACAACCGACACCGCCGCGCCACCCACGCGCAGCCCCTTCAATCCTAGCTCGTCAATCAACCTTCCCGCCGCGCACTCCGCTGGGTTCTTGAAAATGCAACCGGCGCTCGATTCCTTCGGCTGCGATTTCCAGCGCTTCTGGCTGTACTCGTCCATCCGCTTGCCGACCGCTTCGGCCGAGTCCGGTCGCCCGCGCAACACCGCGGCGAGCGCGATGGCTTCTTTGAAAAGCGGACAACTACGGTAACTCACCGGCACCTCGCTCGCCGGCCGATCGGCGGCGTGCCCAGCGCGATCCATCAACCGCACCGACTCGACCACATCAAACGTCATCGAGGCCATCGCGCCCGCGTTCATCCGCAGCGCGCCGCCGACACTGCCTGGAATGCCTTCGAGAAATTCAAGCCCAGCCAACCCGTTCCGCCGCGCTGTCAGCGCCACGTCCTTCAACTTCGCGCCCGCACCGCACACGAGCTGTTCGCCGCGCAGTTCGATCCGCGAGAAGCTCGGATGCGCGAGGCAAATCATCACGCCACGGATGCCCGCGTCCTTCACCAACAAGTTCGAGCCGCGCCCCAGAATGAAATGCTTCACTCCACGCGCGGCGCAGAGTTGCAGCACCCGCGCCAAATCTTCTTCCGAGATCGGCTCCACATAAATGTCCACCGGACCGCCGACGCGCAGCGTCGTCCGTTTGGCGAGCGGTTCGTTTTGGCGCAGCACCGTTCCGCTGGTCAACGCGGTTTTCAGTTCGTTAAAAAAAGACTCCATCATCGTCTCCTTGCGCAACTCGGCAGCCAGCGAATGCGCCGCCTGCGTGATATCGCCAGCACCGAGAAACAAAACCACGTCGCCCGGCTGCATCGCCGCGCGCACGTTCGCCCGCAGTTCATCCAGCGACCCCGCGAACTCGACCGGCTGGCCATGTGCGCGGATCACCTCCGCGAGACGCGTGCCGTTAATGCCCGGAATCTCGCGCTCACTCGCCGCGTACACCTCCGTGATCCAGAGTTGGTCGGCGTCCTTGAAACAACTGGTGAACTCATGCAGCAGGTGCTGCGTTCGCGTGTAACGGTGCGGCTGAAACGCCACGAGCAACCGCCGCCCCCCCAACTCCTTCATCGCGCGCAACGTCGCGGCGATCTCGCGCGGATGATGCCCGTAATCGTCGAACAACCGGATGTTCCCATCGCGAAACAGCTCCTGCTGCCGTCGCACCGCGCCGGTGAATGTGGCAAGCGCGCGCGCGATATCCGACGCCGCGTGCTCTTGCCGGTGCAGAAAAGCCACGACTGACGCCGCGTTCGAAACGTTCTTTTCCCCAATGAGCCTCGTGGTGAATCCACCCAACCGCTCGTCGCCGCGCCACATCTCGAACCGCGTCTCGCTCGCCGCCGCATCCGCCACGAGCGCCTCGATGCGATAGTGCGCCAGCGGATTGTAGCCGAACGAAACCGCGTTCGCGCGCGAGGCAAAAAGGGCGACAAGACGCGGATCGTCAGCGCAATAAAAAAGCGAGCCGCGGGTCTGGTTGGCGAAGGTTTGGAATTCCTCACACACCGCCTCGAAGTTCGCGTAGTAGTCGAGGTGCTCCTCGTCCACGTTCAACACGATGGCGTGCTCGGGATGAAATTCGCGCAGCGAACCATCGCTCTCGTCCGCTTCGGCCACGAACCAGTTGTCCGATTCCGCAGTCGCGGCCACCGCCGCACCCGCACACTGCACGGCTTTTCCCACGGCGAATCGTGCGTGACGCTCAAGTTGCGGCACCAACGCGCCGACCGCATAACTCGGTTGCGTCTTCAACTCTTCCAGGGTGTGCGCGAGCAACGCGGCGGTCGTGGTTTTGCCGTGCATTCCCGCGACGCACACGGTGCGCTGGCGATGCGCCAGAGCGGCGAGGAGCGTCGCGCGGCGCACGATGGGCAGGCACAGTTGCTCGGCCAATTGCAGCTCCGGATTGTCCATGCGGACGGCCGAGGTGTACACCACCAACGCCGGCCGTGCCGTCTGCAAATGCGCCGGCGCATGACCGATCTGGATGACCGCACCGCGCGCGCGAAGTTGGCGCACCTCGTCGTTCTCCTGCAAGTCCGAGCCGGCGACCGCGTGACCGAGATCGAGCAACAAGTGCCCAAGCCCGCTCATCCCGCAACCACCCGCACCGACGAGATAAACCGGCGCGCCAACACCCGCGGCACGAAGCAACTCGCTCACCTGTTCTGGATTTAACCGGCTCATCGCATCGCTGTCTGAAACACGGAAAGTTTGTTCGCGTCGGACGTTCTGCGCTCCGGTGAAGCGGTCGTTTCTTCGTGGCGGATCGCCTGCAAAATGCGTCCGGCGATCTGCTCCGCGGCATCCGGCGTGTGCCACCGCGCCAGCGCCGCAGTCATTGCGCTGCGTGAAGTCTCGTTACTCAGCAACTCGATCAACATCTCAACCAGACGTTCGGCTGCGCCGGACTTTTGTTCCAGCATTTTCGCCGCACCGGTATCAGAGAAGGCGCGGGCATTGAAGAACTGGTGATTGTCCGCAGCAGCGGGAAACGGAACCAGCACAGCGGGCAGTCGCGTGGTGGCGAGTTCGGCGAGCGAAGAAGCTCCCGCGCGACTCACCGCCGCTGTCGCCGCGCCGAGCGCTAGTTCCATCTGCGAGAGGAAAGGTTGCACGACGGCGCGTGTCTGATGCGCGGCGTAGGCGGCCCTGACTTTGTCAGCATCGCTCGGACCGGTGAGATGGAGGAACTGCAACCCGGGCAACTTTGCGACGAGTTGCGGCAACGCGGCCAGCAACAGGTCATTCACGCCGCTGGCACCCTGACTGCCACCGGTGATGAGCAACACAGGCCGCTGGGGATCGAGGCCGAGCGCTGCGCGGCAGCGCGTCGTGTCGAGTGCGGCGAACTGCGGACGCACCGGCGTGCCAGTGACGACGACGCGCGCGTTGGCGAGGCGCGGAGGCGTCTCAGGAAATCCGACAAAGGCCGTGTCCACCCAACGCGCGAGCCAGCGATTGGCGCGGCCGGGGATCGTGTTTGACTCGTGCAGAAACGTGGCCGCGCCGCGAAAGTTGCCGGCGAGCACCGGCGGCGCAGCGGTGAAACCGCCCATCGCCAACACCGCGCGCGGCACGCGTTCGGAGAAAAGTTTCCGCGCAGCGAGCAACGATCGCGCGAAACCAAATGCGAAGCGGTGCGGTGCGCGGGGATTGAAGGCGACCGCCGGCAGCGTGGCGATGCCAAAACCGTGCGTGGACTTCACGGCCTGCTGGTCCACCTCTTTCGGAGAGATCAACAACGTGACGTCGCAGCCGTGAGCGCGGAGCGCTTCGCCGACCGCGAGGCCGGGGAAAAGATGCCCACCCGTCCCGCCGCAGGCGATTGCGATGAGAGGCTTGGCGGAGGCGATGGACATCAAGAAATGATCGGCGCGGGATTCTCGCCGTCACCGGATAATTCCACCTCGGCTGGGAGTGTTTCCTCGGCTTGCCGCGCGACGCTGAGCAGCAGGCCGACGCAGGTGAGCATCATCAACAAGCTCGATCCGCCGTAACTGATGAACGGCAGTGGCAGACCCTTGTTCGGCAGCGCGCTGGTGACGACGCCGATGTTGATGAACGCTTGGAGTCCGATGAGAAAGGTGATGCCCGAGCCGAGCAGCAGGCCGAAATTATCCCGCGCACGGCGTGCGATGTAGAGGCCGCAGATGACGAACGCGACGAACGCAGCCACTACTCCGAGGGTGGCGACGAGGCCGAGTTCTTCGCCGACAATCGAGAAGATGAAATCGGTGTGGTGCTCGGGAACGAAGCCGAGCTTCTGCCGGCCATTGCCGAGGCCGAGGCCGAACCAACCGCCGGAACCGAGCGCGAGCATCGCTTGATAGGCTTGAAAACCGACGCCGCTCCGATGTTCCTCGGGATGGAGAAATGCGAGGATTCGCTTCATCCGCACCGGGTCGTGCATGACCAAGATGGCGATGCCGATCACTCCCGCGAGCGCCGGCGGCACGACGTACAACCAACGCACACCGGCCAGTAGTAGCAGCACAACGCTCACCGAAGCGAGGAGCGCGGTGGTGCCGAAATCGGGTTCCTTGAGAATAAGCCCGAGCGTGATGGCGATGAACACGCCGGGCAGAAGCAGTCCGCGTTTGAAGGAGGTCATCTGGCGCTGGAAGCGTTCGCCGTAGGCGGCTAGTGCGAGAATGAGCGAGAGCTTGGCGAGTTCCGAAGGTTGAAAACTCATCACGCGCAGATCAAACCATCGGCGCGCGCCGTTCTTCATCATTCCGATGCCGGGAATCAACACGAGCAGCAACAGCAGGAGGGTGAGACCGAGCGCGGGGAAGGCGTAACGCTTGAGCTCGCGGTAGTCGAGCGAGGCAGCGAAGAGGCACGCAACGAGGCCGAGGCCGCCCCAGATGAGTTGCATCACAAGATAGCGGGAGCCTTGCTGCGCCATGCTCGCGCTGTAGAGCATCACCAACCCGAGCGACAGCAAAGCGGCGACGCAAAAGACCAGAATGGTCGTAGCCCACTTCATCCGAACTGATTCCCCCTCCCTGTTTGAATGAACGAGAGCGGGAAGCTCCGCTTCCCGCCCACGCCACAAGACTACTTACTTCAAAACCTCCGAACCGATGCGCCCGTTACTTGATGGGCGGCAGCGGCGGCACGTCGCCCGGAGGCACCACCGGCAATGGTGCCGGCGATTTGTTCGTGCCTGTGCTCGGGGCGATGGTCGCCGCCGGCAATTTGAGTTTCTGGCCGACCTTGATCGCGTCGGTCTTCAAGTGATTCGCTTCGCGGAGCGATTTCACGGTCGTCTTGTGCTCGCGAGCGATGCGGCCGAGCGTGTCGCCCGACTTCACCACATAGGCGTCTGCCGTGGCGGCGCCGTTTCCTTTCACCGTTTTAGAAGTGGCTGCTTCGGCAGCCGGAATGGAAAGCTTCTGCCCGATTTTGAGCCGGCTCGAGTCCACGCCCGGATTGGCTTTCGCGATGGCGCTGACGCCGACGGTATACTTCTTGGAAATGGTGCTGAAATTGTCGCCTTTGGTCACGACGTGCTCACGAGTGATGCCCGGAGAGGGCGGCACAGGAACCTCATTGGTGAGGCCGGCCGGAAACGGCGGCGGCAGATTGGTCAGGACGGTCGAGATGATGCCCCCACCCGGAAGCGGCGGCGGCAGGATCACGTCGTTGGTCGGCGGCGGCAGCACTGGCGGTTGGGGAGTCTCAACTCTCTTCTCATCCTTCGGCTTGCAGGCGTTGAGGAGCACACCGCAAAAGAGAACAGCGTGAAGGGCGCCGATGACGATGATTGCCACGCGCATGCTGGATTTGCCGGAAGGATTCTGGCTGGACGTGGAAAGCGGATTGGGAGCACTCATGATTCTGGTTTGGATTTCGGGTTAACAGTTCGTTTAAATCTACGCACACGCTACGACCATCGCAGCGCACTTTGTCAAAATATCCTGCAAATTAACAGACCACACTCGCAGCGGTCCTCGTTTCCTCCTTTGCCCCGCCATCACTCAGACTCGCGACCGCTTCACGAAACACATCGCCGCGGTGTTGATAGTTGCGGAACATATCAAAACTCGAGCAGGCTGGGGAAAGCAAAACCACGTCGCCGGACACCGCGCCCCGAGCCGCATGCTGTGTTCCTTGTAACAGCGAATCCACAGTGGTGCAAGCGGTAAAAAGCCCCCACGCAGCACGGATGCGTTCGCGCATCTCGCCGATGAGAAACGCGCCTTTCACACGCTGCGCCAAGAGCGGGCCAAGTTCGTGATAATCCAAGCCTTTGTCCCTACCGCCAGCAATCAGCCAGATGTTCGGTCTGCCCAGTTCGGCGGGCGGAATGGCCAGCAACGCCTGACGCACCGCGTCCACGTTCGTCGCCTTCGAGTCGTTGATGAATTTCACACCGCCGATCTCCGCCACCAACTCGCAGCGGTGCGGCGCGGGCGCGTAACTCTTCAACGCGCCGGTCATCTCCGCCAGCGGGATGCGCAACACGCGGCCGACCGCGAGCGCGGCCATCATGTTTTCCGCATTGTGCGGACCGCGCAGTTCGCATTGCGCGAGATCGAGCAACGGCCCGGCCCATCCTTCAATGCGGCTGACGATAAGGGTGCGGTCGAAATAAATATCCGCCTGCGGATCACGCGCGCTGAAGGTGATGATTTTGGAGGGGATCTTCACGCCAGCCTCGCGCAACTGCGCCAGCGCTTCGCTCTGCACGATGGCCCAATCGAACGCCTGCTGGTTCGCGAAGAGTTGGCTCTTCGCGCGCACGTAATCGGCCATCGTGGGATGACGGTCGAGATGATCGGGCGTGATGTTCAGCAGCACCGCGACGGCGGGACGAAAAAACCGCGTGGTCTCCAACTGGAACGAACTGACCTCGACCGTGAGCACGTCGAGGTCTTTTGTCTGCTCCACCACATCGCAAAGCGGCAGGCCGATGTTGCCGCAGGCGATCGTCTTGCGCTGCGTGTGCGTGAGCAAGCGCTCGACCAACTCGGTGGTCGTGGTCTTTCCGTTCGTGCCAGTGATGGCCACGCAAAGACAGCGCGCGCGCTGATAGCCCAGCTCCAACTCGCCGATGAGCGGCACGTTGCGCCGCTTCAAATCCTGCACGAGCGGCAGGTCGAGCGGCACGCCGGGGCTGATCACGGCCAGATCGAACTCCCCCGCGATGGGCGCGTTCGAGCCGATGCGCACCGTGACGTTCTGCGAGCGCAACTCGTGCGCCTGCGCCTGTGTGGCAACCGTGTCCGCGCTGTCCACCGCCGTCACGCGCGCGCCGAGTTTCAGCAGCAATCGGCACGCGGCCATCCCGCTCGCGCCGAGGCCGATCACCAGCACCGATTTGTCCTGCAATGCGATCATCGTTCAGCGCAGTTTCAACGTGCCCAACGCGAGCACCGCGAAGAGGATTCCGAGAATGTAGAAACGCGTCGTCACCTGCGATTCATACCAGCCGAGTTTCTGGAAATGATGGTGCAACGGCGCCATTAGAAAAACGCGCTGACCCACGCCCGTGCGGCGCTTGGTCCACTTGAACCAGCCGCGCTGGATCAGCACCGAACCGGCTTCGATCACGAACACACCGCCGGCGATCACCAGCAACAGCGGTTGGTGGATGAGCACCGCGATGATCCCGAGCGCGCCGCCCAGCGCCAGCGAACCGGTGTCGCCCATGAAGACCTGCGCCGGGTGGCAATTGAACCAGAGGAAGCCCAACCCCGCGCCGATCATCGCCGCGCAGAACACCGTCAACTCACCCGCGCCCGGCACGTACGGCACTTGCAGATAGCCGGCCACTTTCACATTGCCCGCGATGTAAGTGACAATGAGGAACACGACCGTGACGATCACGGTGCAGCCGATGGCCAGACCGTCGAGACCGTCGGTCAGATTCACCGCGTTCGAGCTGCCCACGATCGCCAGTACGGCGAGCGTGATCCCGATCACCACCGCGCCGGTCAGCACCGGCTGCTTCACGAAGGGCACCATCACGTCCGTGATCAGCTTGCTTGTCGCCGGGTTGCGCCAGAGATAGACGGCGATGAAGCCCGCCAGCGCGAACTGCACCACAAGCTTCACCATCTCGGCCACGCCCTCGCGGTTCTGCTGGAAAGTTTTTACATAATCGTCGTAGAAGCCGAGCGCCCCCAAGACCAGCACCGCGATGAGCGTCAGCACGATGAATGCGTTCCACTGCGCCCAAAGCAAGGCCGTGAAATCGAGCACCCCCACGATCAGCAGGCCGCCCATCGTCGGCGTCCCCTTTTTGCTCACTGCCGGGCCGGTGATGTTGCCCAACTCGCGCGCACGGTCCTCGTAATCCTGTTGCAACTTCACACTCCGCAACCACGCGATGAACCGCGGCCCCAGCCACAGACTCAGCAACACCGCCGTCACTGCTGCTCCCGCGCTGCGGAAGGTGATGTACTGGAAAACACGCAGCGGCGAAAGCCAGTCGGCCCACGCCGCATACCCCGACTGCTTCAGCCACTCGGGCAGCTCACTCAGAAAATAAAACATCGCTAATCCCAATGCGGTCTCAAAGCGCCGGATGTCGGCAACGCCCGCAGTCGCTGCCAGCCAAACAACCGCACGATGTAGTCCGGAAATCCCAGCGCGACCGCGCGTCGGTGTTCGTCATCGAACCGGCCGTTCCTCCCTTGAATCCGCTCACGTCGCCCCTGTTTTTTCATAAACTCACCGATTCCGCAACATCTCTCCCGCACGTTCCAGTCGCGCTGCCCGCGATGCCTTCAACAACACCAAATCTCCCCGCTTCGTGATTTCCATCAACGCCTCTCCCGCTGCGCTCGCATGGGCGCATTCGCGTACGGCAAGCAATCCCGCCGCTCGCGCCGCTCGCGCCGTCGTCGCCGCCTGCGAGCCGACAGCAATCAACTCGTCAATGCTCAGTTCCGCCGCGCGCCGACCGACCTCTTCGTGCGCCGCGTGCGTGTGCGCGCCCAGTTCGGCCATGTCGCCGAGCACTGCGACGCGACGCCCCTCACACGTCAGATCGCGCAGCACCTGCAACGCCGCGAGCGTTGAATCCGCGTTGGCGTTGTAACTGTCGTCAATCACCCGCACACCGTGCGCCTCCCAGATTTGCAAACGCATCTTCGCCGGTGCGCCAGCGGCCAACCCGCGTATCAATTCATCGCGCGTCAATCCCAGCTCCGCACCGACAGCGAGCGCAAGCAACGCGTTCATCACCTGATGACGCCCGAGCAGATTCACGCGATACTCGCCGTTCAATTCCGCGCGCGGTGTGGAGGCGTCGAACGTCACGCCGCGTTCATCCATCCGCAGGTTCGTCGCGCGCCAATCGTTCCCCTCATTCAAGCCCGCCCGCACCACGACGGCGTGACAGCGTTTCGCGATGACGCCTGTCCATTCACTGTCGCCGTTCAAAAATAGTTTACCGTCGCGCGGCAATAATTCCGCCAGCCAACCCTCCTCCTGCGCCACGCCGGCGACGTCACAAAAAAACTCGAGATGTTCGCGGCCGATGCTGGTGATCACGCCGAGGCTCGGCTGGGCGAGTCGCACCAGCGGCGCGAGTTCGCCGTGATGGTTCGTGCCGATTTCCTGGGCTAACACCCAATGACTTCGGTCCAACCGCAGCAGCGTGTGCGGCACGCCGATATCGTTGTTGAAACTCGCTTCACTCCACACCGCTGGCCCGCGCTGACTGAGCAACGAGCCGAGTAATTCTTTCGTCGTCGTCTTGCCGTTCGATCCGGCCACAGCCACAACCGGCAGATTAAAATCGGCGCGGTAACGCGCGGCGAGCAGACCGAACGCCACACGCGCGTCGTCCACGAGCACCACCGCGCACGGCGGGAATGGCACGGGCGCTTTGCTCCGCTCGATCATCACGGCCGCGACGCTTTTGATCGCGGCTTCGTTCACAAAGCTGTGTCCATCGAAACGTTCGCCGGCGATGGCGATGAAGAGATCGTCCGCCTGCACCGCACGCGAATCGGTGCAAACACGCGCGACCATCTTTTGCGGGTCGCCCTGCGCAAGCACGCCACCGCTGGCTTCGGCGATGAATCTGAGCGAGCGCGGTTCCATCGTCACTTCACGTAACCAAGCGCCTCCAAAGTGTCGCGCGCGCAAAGATGATCATCGAACGGCACGACGGTGTTCTCGAATTCCTGATACGTCTCGTGGCCTTTGCCGGCGAGCAGCACGATGTCACCGGGCTGAGCCATCCGGATCAGCTCATCAATCGCGCGGGCACGGTCGATCTCGATGCGGCAACCGTCAGCGCGTTTGGCGAGATAGCCCTGCTCCACTTGCGCGGCGATGGCCGCGGGCGATTCCGCGCGCGGATTGTCCGTGGTAATAATGGTGAAGTCCGCCAATGCCGCGGCGACCTCACCCATCTTCGACCGCTTGCCGGCATCGCGATTGCCGCCGCAACCGAAGAGGAGCAGCAACCGGCCGGGTGTGATTTCGCGAAGGGTGGTGAGCACTTGTTTGAGGGCGTCGTCGGTGTGCGCGTAATCCACAAACACCTCGAATGGCTGGCCCAGCCGGATCGGCTCCAACCGCCCCGGCACCGGCGGTGCGGTTTCAAGTGCGGCGACGAGTCGCTTGAGGTCGAGTTGCAGCGCGAGACCCGAGCCGAGCGCAGCGAGCGCGTTGTACACGTTGTGGCGGCCGATGAACGGCAATCGGCAGGCGAGTCGCTGGTCCTCGTATTCGACCGTCACACGCGTTTCGCCGTGAGCGAGCTTCAAATCCGTCGCGCGCAACATCGCGTTTGCGCCAAGCCCGTAGGTGAGAAGACGGTCGCCGGGAAAAGTCTTCGCCAGCCGTGCGCCGTAGGCATCATCCACGTTCACCACGGCGAGACCGGATTTGCCGTCGGCACGAAGCATTCCGAAAAGTTTCTGCTTGGCCGCGAAGTAGGACTCCATCGTCCCGTGATAATCGAGATGGTCCTGCGTGAGGTTGGTGAAGACGCCAACATCGAACACGATGCCGAGCACGCGGTGCTGCTCGAGTGCGTGCGAGCTGACCTCCATCGCGCAACCGCTGCAGCCGGCGCGAACCATCTGACTGAGCAACTGCTGCAACTCGAGCGCTTCGGGCGTGGTGCGCTGCGCGGGAATCTGCCGGTCGCCAACCTCGTAACGCACGGTGCCAAGCAACCCGGTGCGCTCGCCGAGCAGATGTTTTACCAGAAAGGAAACGGTCGTTTTGCCGTTCGTCCCGGTGACCCCGACGATGCGGAGATGATCACTCGGCTGGCCGTAAAAACGGGCCGCCAGCAAAGCCATCGCCGCACGGGCATCGGTCACGCGAATTTTCGCGACGCGCGCGGGAACCGGCAGATCGCGCTCGCAAACAATGGCGACAGCACCGCGTTCCAGCGCGGCGGAGATGAACTCGTGCCCATCTTGCTTCAAGCCGGGCAATGCAACGAAGATCATTCCCGGAGTGACACGGCGTGAATCGTACGCGAGTCCTGCGATGTCGCGATCCAAGTTCCCCTCGATTTGCGCCGGCCGGATGGCTTCGAGGAGTGCCTTGAGTTTCATCGCAACTTAGTTCCGTCCGGAAGGGTTGGAGGCGAGCGGTTTCTTTGTCGAAACAAAGGTCTCGGACGGCACGAGGTCGGGTTTCAAGCCGAGATAATTCGCAGCGCGCTCGGCGATGCGTGCGAAAACCGGCGCGGCGGTCTGACCGCCGTAGTGGCCGTTGTGCGGCTCATCGAGCACGACTGAGATACACAGCTCGGCATCGTTCGCGGGAAAGAAACCGATGAACGATGAGAAATATTTTCCGGGCAGATAACCGCCGGGACCGGCCTTTTGCGCGGTGCCGGTCTTGCCTGCGACAGAGAAGAATTCGAGCTTCGCCTTCGGCGCAGTGCCCTCGGGCGCGACCACGGTCTTGAGGGCCTGAATCATCTGCGCGGCGGCTTCCGGCCGCAGCACTTCGCGAATCACTTGCGGCGCGAACTTCGCTACCGGGCGGCCGTTGGAATCCTCGAAACGATCCACAAGACTCGGGCGCATCAGCTTCCCGCCGTTGGCGACCGCTCCCATCATCATCACCATCTGCAACGGCGTGGCCGCCATCTCGTGGCCCATTGGAATGCGCGAGATTGAAAGTTTGGTCCAGCGTTTGAGCGGGTGAACAATGCCACTGGCCTCGCCCGGCAAAATGATGCCGGTGCGTTCGCCGAACCCGAATCCGCGGATGTAATTGTGGAGCGCATCTTCGCCAAGTTTGATCCCGACCTTTGCCGAGCCGATGTTCGACGACTTGGTGATGATGCTCTCGACCGAGAGAATGCCGTAGGGATCGTGGTCGCGCAGCACTTTGCCGGCGAAGAGAAAATGGCCGCGCTCGCAATCGAACGTGTCGCGCAGCCCGACGATCTTCTCATTCAACGCGCCGGAGACGACGACCACTTTGAAGGTCGAGCCAGGCTCGGCCATGTCGTTGACGACGCGATTGCGACGATGATCGGCTGGGGAATTGCCCGGGACGTTCGGGTCGAAGTTCGGCAACGTGGCCATCGCGAGGATCTCGCCGGTCTTCGGGCGCATCACAACCACCGAAGCACTGATGGGCGTATGTTTCTTCACCGCCTCGGCCAATTCGGATTCAACGATGTGCTGCACGCCGGCATCGAGTGTCAGAATCACATTCAGCCCGTCGCGCGCCGCGACATCCTGTACCCGCAGACTTACCAACTCGCGTTTGCGCGCGTCGGTTTCGGTCACGCGCCAACCGTGTGCGCCGGTGAGTTTGGCATTGAGCGACGCTTCGATGCCCTCCTTGCCGAGATGATCATCGCGGCCAACGAAACCAAGCACATGCGCTGCGAGAGATTGGCTCGGATAAACGCGCAACTGATCTTCAACCGGATCGGCGAAGACGGCTTTGGAACGCAAATCTCGGAAGAATGTGCGCTGCGCTTTGCTCAGCTTTTTCTCGTCCACGCCGAGGGCGAGCTTCCCCAGATTTTCCTGCGCCTGCTGCCACGTCTCGATCCGGATTTTATGGGCGAGGACGACGTAGCGGTTCGTTGTCACTTTGCCAGCCGCGTCGAGACGCACCTGCGGTTGGAGACGGCGCGCGAGTTCTCCTTCGTTCAGATTGAGCACCGGCGCAAGAACACGGGCGACTTCGCCATAATACTCACCGATGAGCGATGGATCGGCGCAAACAGTCTTCACGAACACCGAAGTGGCGAGAAGATTGCCGCGCGCGTCGCGAATGTCGCCGCGTCGCGGCTCGCGCATGAAGGTGCGGTGGGTGTTCTCGCGCGCGGTGCTGATGAGCTGATCATGCTGCAACACCTGCAAATCGACCAGCCGATATCCCAGCGCGCCAAAACACAGGATGAGACACGCGGCCATGAAAAGCAGCCGTTTCGTCTGCGATGTCGCTTTCGAGGAAATCATCCGCTCCCTTTTAACAAACTGCGACGCGACACACCTTCGGGCATGTCACGACGCGCATTTCCACAACCGCTCAACCAATTCAAAATCTATCGTTTGGCCGCCAACGCCGGCTTCTCCACCCGCTGTTGCGCGATCGGCTGTGACTGGATCATCTGTTCCAGCATAAGCACCACTTGCTCCGGCTGCGGCAAGACGAGGCCCAACTTCAATTCACGTACACGGGCATCGAGCGCCTGCGGTGAGCGCAGCCATGCGAGCGCATCGCCGCGCTGCTTGTTCTCGCGGCGCAATTCCTCCAGCCGCGTTTCGCCCTGCTTGATCTGCCGGCCGAGCGCGACGATTTGCTGCTTCTGCCAGACGTATCCCAAACCGGAGCCGCAAATCACCACGCACAGCAGGAATGCTTTGATGGCCGGGCCGAACCGAACCGCCGTGCTCTGTTTTTTCCGATTCATCGCTTCTCTTCCATGTCGTCCGCGTTTTTGCGCAGGCTCAAATTTTTTCCATCACCCGCAACTGCGCGCTGCGCGCTCGCGGATTCGCGACCACTTCCGCCGCGCTCGGCTGTATCGCCTTGCGTTGCACCCAGCGCAGCTCCGGCGTTCGTGGCCGCCGCAATTCGGGAACGTCCACCGTTCCGTCGAACGTGTAATGGAGCGACCGTTCGTTCCCGAACCGTTTCACCATCCGATCTTCCAACGAGTGGAAGGTGATGGCCGCCAATCGCCCGCCAGACCGCAAAATTGTCATCGCACCGGTCAATCCCTCTCGCAGCGCGCCCAGTTCGTCGTTCACCGTCATCCGCAGCGCCTGAAACACCTGCGTGGCCGGATGCGATTTTTGTCCGTACCGCGGGATCACTTTCTCGATCAACGTCGCCAACTGCGTCGTCGTCTCGATCCGCCGTGCTGCGCGCGCTTCGACAATCGCTTTTGCGATCCGTCGTGACTGCCGTTCACCGCCCAACTCCCAAAAGATTCGCGCCAACTCGGTCTCCGGCCACTCGTTCACCAATACCGCCGCATCGAGCGGTTGCCGCGCATCCATCCGCATGTCCAGCGGCCCTTCGCGCTGGAAGCTGAACCCGCGCTCCGCGACATCCAACTGCGGCGAACTCACACCCAAATCCAGGAGCACCCCATCCACACTCGCCGGAGCAATCCACCCGACCAACTCCGCGTAGTTCGCGCGACGCAATTCAAACCGACCGACGAACCGCGCCAACTTCAGTCCCGTCGCTTCCAACGCGACCTCGTCCCGATCACAACCCCACAGCCAGCCATCCGATGTGGAGGCTTCCAAAATTGCCGCCGCATGGCCACCGCCGCCGAGGGTTCCATCCACGTACATCCCCCCTGATCTCGGCCGTAGCGCGGTGAGCACTTCGGCCAACATCACCGGCGCGTGAGCAAACTCCATATCTCACGGCGTGATCACAATGGATCGGTTCACAGGTGCGATGGCCGTTCCAAATGGAGTGCGTACAACGGCCCGCCTGAAAGAGTTGGTGTTATTGCCTGAAGCCGAATCAAACATTCCGACCGTCGCCCAACCAGCAGCGAGCGGTGTGATTTGCAAATCGAAAGAATCGACTCCCAAACCAGGCACAATCGCGATGCCGCCCCGTAGAGCCGAGGGTTGGATGGGGTTTCGCAAACTAACCGGCGATGGAGGAGAGCCCGGATTAATTGATTGATCAATGACCTGGATCAATCTTCCCTCGCCATCAAGGAATTCAATGCTCTGCGCAAGATGCAGATTAGCTCCGCGCACCGTGAGCACATTCGCAGCACCTCTCGACCAATTGGTGACGCCTATCGCGCCGATAAAAACGTCGCTGATATTTGGAGCCGACGACTGCGGCAGCGGATCCCCACGACTGCCGCCAATGCCAATGGCGGTGTACGAGTTCACTGCATTTCGCAGTGACGAGAAGGCCCCGGTGGCACTTCTTCCAACATTGATTTGCCTGGTAAAATGATCGGTCGCTATTAAAGCGCTGTTGCCAACACTCATCGCGGCAGCGGCCGTTCCACTTTCATAAACTAAACCCCCTGAAATGGAGTCGGTCGGAATCATGATTTCATTATCAGAAATCGTTACAGAGGCGTTAAAAACCACCCTTCCGAGTAGTCCACCTGTAGCGTCAAATATCTGCAACCGATCCACATTGACGCCTGAAGAGACAAATCCACTTCCCTTGATATACAAATTTGTTTGAGTGTTCCACGCCAATCCGTCAGCCGATGTCGAGAGAATGATCGGCGTCACCCCTGAACTAATGTTGAACAGCGTCGGGTAAATCGTCTGGCCGGCCGAATTTTCCAACTGAAAGCGCCTTCCAGTCCCCTCCGTATAGTTATTCAGCACACCGACCGGCAGCACAATCAACTGGTCTGAAACAATGTAATTAGCCGCTGACAACCTGGATTCCGGTATGGGAGTCCCACCATTTAAAATATCGATGCCTGTCACCGTATCCAGTCTGTTTCCGTAAATCAAAACCCGATCCGAAGTTCTATTGATTGATGCCCCGCCAGAAGCTCCAGGGTCTATGAGTATTGATATAATTTCTGGCGGCGAAGCCGACTTGGCTATCATGCCAATCTGACTTGCAGAACCCGGATAAGGGAACACTACATAATCAGCAGGCCCAGTGTTCGTGATCCACCCCCACGAAAATAACGGCTGCATATTGGGCGGTGTAGCCTGAGATCCCGCGGCACCCGTATATTGAACTAAGGATTGCGGCGAACGCTTTGTGAATACAAACTCTAAACTCCTCAAATTCCCATTGGCTGAAGGCAAAAAAATCTGCCCAGGACCCAAAATATTCCAGGCTCGAGGCTCGCTCAAAGGTGTGGGGTTCCGTTCCGCCGGTGCAACCCGACTATTCGTTAACCCATTGTTAACCCATGCGTTCGTGCTAGGCATACTAATTATAGGCATTGTAAAACCGTTTGTTGAGCTCATGTCCATCGCTGAAAATATGATGTCCGGAATCGTGGACACTCTATAAACCCTCTGTGAGAAATACGGTGGGTTCGCTTGCGGAACGTCGGTCGGTAATGCATTCGTTAAAAACACATCATTCCACTCCATCGCGACTGGGCGGTAATTCGCACCCAGCAAAGAATCGAATGGCGTGTACAGAAACTGGATGCTATCGATTCCGCCACGCACCGCCGTTTCAACAATGGCGTTGAGATCATTTCTAAAATTACCCGAGCTTGGAGTTGTTACTACCGTGTTTATGGTGTTTCCAGTAGCCAAGGGACGCCGCCTTGGCGCCCCGATGTTTTGCGAGGAAGGGATGCTTCCTCCCGTCACCTGGGGGTTCATGTTTGCCGGACTGAGCAGAAACACGGTGGGGAGTTCGGGCACGGCGGGAACCGACCCGGTAATCAGGCTCCAAGGGCCTGAGAGGGGTTCGAATTGTCGGTTGAGACTTTCAATCGCCAGATTGTTCGTTCGATATAAATATTTTAACCCGCCCGCGTCATCAAATGTCAGGGCGTGCCTCGGCTTGTTGAATTTAGAATCCGTTGGTTCATCTCTGAAAAATGTCCCTGTCGTCCTGAATACTGTAGGGTTTGGGGGTGACCACGGCAGCAATCCCCAGGGCAAGCCGCCGAAATCAAAAACATCCCTGATGGCCGCAACAGCGCCGAAATCATTTTGGCTGGAGACAAAATACTCAACCGCATCGAATACTGAAGGAACTATGTCAGTTCCAAGAAGGCCGCCTAGGGGGCTGAACGCGTGATCGGAACTGATCGTGTAACTATGAATGACACCATTGATCGTTTCGGTGGGTTTGTAGGTGTAGGGATCAAAGTTCCGCATCGCTATCTGAAAATTACCCGACAGACTTCCGGGCACCGCAGGCGCAGGCGCGACCAGAACACTGGGAATATAACTGAAGTTCAGTATGTCTTGAATTACAAAGCAGTTCTTGTGCGGATTACCCAATCCCAAATGATTCACCATCAAACCAAGCACGAGACTCTGCAAATCTGTCACGTTTGCCGCATTTGCTGATGGATTGAATTTCCATGTTTTGAAGAGGCCGTCATACTCTTCATAAAGGTTCATTTTACTGACCCCATTCCGAGTCTCATTGGAAAAGAAATCGTTCAACACGCCCATCGCATCCTGAACGGCCGTCATCCCGGCCTCTCCGAAGAACTGAACGAAAGACGCGTCAAATGAATAGGTCAAATGCGGATAATTCCATCTGTAAAACTCTTTGATATCTACAGGGAAACCCATCGGATCTACCATGTTCACGAACTGCGATTGAGTCGGAGCGGCAATAGGGACACCAAACTGATCGGTAACAGCAGGAACCGTCAGACTGTAGTAGCCGCCTACAGGATCTGGATGAGGGCCAATCCCAATCAACGAAAACGCCAACCCAACCTGAGCCGCGCTAAACAACCCCACTAGAAGAGTCAAGAGAGCGAATTTTTGTTTTATCCTTAATCTCATTTGGCCGCCTCCAATTCTCTGTGGACTACGCATGCAAGCGAAACGGGCTTTAGCGACTCCACCACTTCCAAATCCGAGTCGCTCAAATCGTTCCGAATCACGTTCACGTTCCCGAGCGATAACTGAGCCTGCACAGGCAATGCGGTCGAACGTACTCTGGGCCGTACCGGCTGTGATTCCTCCACCCTGCACAACGCCCCGCGCCAGTTCAGCCAGCCGCCAAAAATAAATCGCCAGAAGCCGACGCGCGGCTTCTCCGGCGGAGCACCAAGAACGTGACGGCCGAACCGAAGTGGCTCGGCCATCACGTACCCCCTTGGCGCACTGCTTAAACCTTCCAAGCTGCTGCCCGCTTTTAACCAGCGAATCAGGCTCATGCTCATTCCATCATTTTGAACGCCTCGCCCGCCATCACGGCATCCGCCTCGCGGACCGTCGCGTAACGTTCGGCGTTCCAAATTTCAAATCGGTCGAGTAACCCAACCAAAACCACCTCTTTGGCGAGACCCGCTTCCCGGGCCATCTGCTCCGGCAAGCAAATCCGCCCGCCTTTGTCCAAAGCCACTTGCTCGGATTGACTGCCGATGAACCGTTTCAAAACGACCTTGTTCGGGTTGTCGTTGCTCATCGCGTCGATGTCCCGCATCAACCCCGCCATCTGCTCCGGCGGCAAGACGCGCAGGCAAGGCCCCTGCTTCGCCTTCGGCCAGAGAATGACCGTGAACTCCACCTCCGGCGCCGCCGGCCGCCACTTGGCCGGCACCTGCACACGCCGCTTCTCATCCACTCCATGTCGGTAGAGCGAATTGTAATAAATCGGCGCGTTCTGGGTCTCAATCAGCATTGTCAGATCTTAAAATCAATTGCCCCACGACGAGACACTTTATGCCACTTCAACCCACAATGGTCAATTTAAATTTTACTAAAGCTTCATATGCTAAGTCTTTAATGGCTGAAAACAAACATGTTGTGAGTTTTATTTTGGGCTTCAGCGGAGCACCTGCTATTCTCCACACCGTGACGGATTCGCCCGAATCAAAACCATCTCTACGCACGGCTGATTTCGACTACACCCTGCCGGCCGAACTCATCGCTCGCCATCCCGCGACCGCGCGCGACCAATCACGGCTTTGTGTTTTCACGCGTACGACCGGCCGAGTCGAACATCGCCAGTTCCGCGACCTGCTTGATTATTTCCACAGTGGCGACGTGCTCGTGTTGAACAACTCAAAGGTCCTTCCTGCGCGGCTTCGCGGACAGAAAACCGGCAGTGGCGGCGAAGTCGAATTATTGCTCATCGAGGAGAACGCGCCGAACGATTGGTGGGTGATGCTCAAGCCCGGCAAACGCGTCCGCGCCGGCACCGAGATCGAGTTATGCGATCGCGCCGGCCACGCCACGAACGTGCGCGCAACCGTTCTCGACAAGAACGCCGAAGGTCATTGCCGCGTGCGCTTCACGGGCGTCGATGACATCATGTTCGCGCTCGATTCGCTCGGCGAGATGCCGTTGCCGCCCTACTTTGGTCGCGCCGTCGAGAAGGCTGACGCCGAGCGTTACCAGACCGTCTTTGCGCAGCACGCCGGCTCCGTCGCCGCACCGACGGCCGGCCTGCACTTCACGCCGCAACTGCTCGACGCGATTCGTGCGCGCGGCGTCCGCGTCTGCTTCATCACGCTGCACATCGGCATCGGCACCTTCGCACCGGTGAAAGCCGAATCGCTTGCCGAACATGTGATGCATGAGGAACGCTACGAACTGAACGCGGAAACCGCCGACGCAATCAATGCCGCGAAAATCGCCGGGCACCGCGTCGTCGCCGTCGGCACCACCACCGTGCGCGTGCTCGAGAGCGTCGCTGCGAGACATGACGGCCAGCTTGTTGCCGAACGCGCTCGCACACGCATCTTCATCCATCCGCCATTCATCTTTCGAGTTGTGGGCGCACTCGTCACGAACTTCCATCTGCCGCAATCCACGCTGATGATGCTGGTGAGCGCTTTCGCCGCGCCGGGCGAGTTGCGCGGACGTGAGATTGCGCTCGCCATGTACGCCGAAGCCATCCGCGAACGCTATCGCTTCTACAGCTACGGCGACGCCATGCTGCTGACATGACGCTGTCCGAAATCAAACAACGAAAGCCGCCGAAGAAACGCGCCACGCGACTTTCCCGCCCTTTCATCTTCGTGAACATGGCGATGACGGCTGATGGCAAGATCGCCACCGCCAACCGCGCTGTCTCCAGTTTCGGCAGCGCCTGCGACCACGAGCACTTGTACGAATTGCGCGCCACAGCCGACGCTGTGATGTGTGGCGCACGCACGGCGGACTTGAACAAAATCTCACTCGGCACCGGCGATGTGAAACTCCGCCAACTCCGACTGAAGCGTGGCCTCGCTGAACACAACCTGCGCATCCTCGTCACCGGTTCGGGCAGCCTCAATCCGCGCGCCGAGATTTTCCGCCACCGCTTTTCGCCCATCATAATCCTCACCACCACGAGCGCGGCCCCGGCGAAACTGGCGCGACTCCGGGCCGTGGCTGATGAAGTGAAAATCTGCGGCCGACGCGAAATCAACTGGCCTGGTGCATTACGCTGGCTGCGAGAGAAGTGGAAAATCAAACGACTGCTCTGCGAAGGCGGCGGCGAACTGAACGATGCGCTCTTC
>SIAT01000127.1 GCA_009691645.1 Pedosphaera sp.
GCTCATCGAGGGCGAGGTGAGCCCGCCCACTGAGGGCGGCCTGCCCAAGTACGTCGCCTTCGACAAGGTGCGCGTGGAGAAGAAGCTCGCGCCGCGCAATAGCAGCAACGGCGCAGTTGGGAAGTGATGGAAGTGATTCCCTCTGAAATGTGAAAAGAAGAAGGGCGGCCTCACGGTCGCCCTTTTCAATTTCAAGAATCGAGACCGCTCACGAACTCACGGCGAGCGCAGGTTCACGCGGGTGACGCCACGAGGAATCACCGGCATAATCCGCGCAGGGATCGAAGGTGCGGCGGTCGAAGTGGCGCCCGCTCCGCCATTGATGGTGATCGTGCTGCCATTCGCACCCGTACCGGTGCCGGTGTAGCTCCAAACCGTCCCACCCGCCTTCGTGGATCCCTCGTTCACCACGATTTCCACCAGCGTCCCCGTGCCAGGGCCGAACGTAATCTGAATCGGGACACCGTTGGCGATATCCTTTCCGCTGTTCGGAGTCGCAACCTCGCCTGTGTCCTTGATCTGTGCACTGCCCGGTTGGCCGCGCGGCGGATAATAAGCGGTCATCCGGTCAGTGGCCGGGCCGGTGGCGAAGATCAAATCAATCGTCCCGCTGGTTCCGCCCATGTCCACAATGTTCACAGTCTCTGACCCTTTGCCGAAGGCGTTGCCGGAGGCATTCACCTGGGTATTTCCACCCGTGGAAGTCCCCACGCCCGTCGAGGGCGCGCCCGCGGAGATAACGCGCGTCGAGACGCGGGTCGTGCTGCGGGTAGCGCTGGAAGAAGTGGTCGGCGTCCGGAGTGCGATGCGCTGGGGCGCGGTCGATACCAAAGTGCCAGCCGAGTCACGCAAATTCACCCGCACGTATCCCACAGTGGAAGCCGTCGAAGTCGTCGTCGCGACCGGCGCCTGAGTGACAGGCTGGCTGGCTGGCTGAACCACCGGCAATCCTGTCAAAGGATCGATTGCTGGTCCTTGGATCGGCACCCCCGTTAAAGGATCAATTGCCTGGCCTTTGGTCGAGGACGGTAGACCACAGAAAAGGACTGCACCCACCAGAAACCATACGGCTCCAGGGGCAACCCGACCTTTTCCACCATTGCACATTTGCTTCATAATCACAGCACTCACAGCCTTCGACAGACGCCCGACTCCAAAAAAACGTTTCAATCTATTTCCATCCCGTCCAAAAACGGGAGGTTATGACTACAATAAGGCCGCTTTCAAAGCAAGGTCTTTTTCCATCAACCAGTTACCTGACCGAGCCCAATCAAGCCAACCCATCCGTCCACCCGTTCATCGGGAGAGAAATGATCGCGATACACACACAGACGCCCAATCCCTCAAACCCGCCAATTCATCGCATTTACAAGCGACCCGTCAACGCATCCAAATCCGGTTATCTTTATTGTTAAACCTATTATTTTTGTTGATTTTAATGAAAAAAACCATCGTAAATGGTGATATATCCGCGTCTCCAGACGCGGCGAAGAGATAGCCCGAACCTATCGGGGAAGGACGCGGTGTCGCGCGATGGGTCGGCGGGTCGACTGGGGAGAACCCTCCCGTGCGTCAGGTTTTTCCGGCGCTCGGTTCAGCCGGGGTGGACGGCGGGAGCCTTCAGCCTTTCTCGGAACCAGCGGTACAGCAGTCCATCGGTGGGGTTGAAGACCCATGCCGCACAGAAGAGAGCGGTGCCGGCCACGACCATCGCGCCGGCGGAGGAGCAATCGAGCCAGACCGCGAGGTGCACCCCCAGCACGGCGCTGAGGGCGGCGTGGAGGATCGTCAACCCCAGCATCACCGGCAGTCGGCGCGAGAGGAATGTGGCCGTGGCGGCGGGCAGGATGAGCATGGCGATGACGAGGATGGCGCCGACCGATTCAAACGCGCTCACCACCACCACGGAGAGCCAGCCCATCAGCGCGTAATGCACGACCGTGGCACTGATGCCGAGGGAGACGGCCAGCGCCGGATCGAAGGAGCTGACGAGTAGTTCCTTGTAGAAGAGCACGATGAGCAGGGCCGTGACGAGCGCCACCAACGCCATCCGCACCACGGGGATCGGCCCGAGGGTTTGCCCCGCGAAAACCACCATCGGCTCCAGCGGCACGAAGGCGATCTCGCCGTACAGCACGCATTCCTGGTCGAGATCCACGCCGCCTTTGCCCGCGTAAAGGTTGATGAGGATGACGCCGAGCGCGAAGAGGCTGGTGAAGGCGATGCCGATCGCGGCGTCCTGTTTCACGCGCGATTTCTTGTGGATCAGCTCAATCAACACCGTGGCGACGATGCCCGCCACCAGTGCCCCGAGGAACATCGGCAACGTGCCGCGGCTCTGCGAGAGAATGAAAGCGACGGCCATCCCCGGCAGCACGCTGTGGCTGATGGCGTCGCCCACCAACGCCATCCGGCGCAGGACGAGGAAATTGCCCACCAACCCGCACGCCGCCGTGACGAAGAAACCCATCAACGCAATCCAGCCGAAGCTGGCGAGATCCCGCGCCCACGGCGCGATGAAGACGCGCTGGAAATCGAAGTCGGGCACGAACGGGCTCATGTGCTCCTCCCGTAGCCCGTGGCTCCCGGCAGCGGCGAGGCCGGCGCCTCGCCCCGCCGCAGGTCTGCGAGGCCGGGGATGGCCCGGCCGTGGGGATCATGCGTGGCGTAGTTGAGCCGCTTCTCGATCAGCCGTACGACCTCTTCACCCAGCACGTGCTCGATCTTCTCGGCGTCCTCGTGCACATGGTCGGCGGCGATGTGCGCGGCGTTGGTGAGGTAAAGCTCCCAAAGACGGTGGTTGCGCACGATGGCGCAGGCGCGCTGCCAGCCCTCCGGCGTGAGATAGATTGCGTTACCATCCTGCTGTAACGTGGCGAAATCGTGCCGGCGCAACTCCACGGCCTGTTGCCGCGCGTCCTCCACCGTCTCGCGACGGCGCTCAGCGAGTTCGCGCAACGAGACCCCTTCGCCCTTGAATTCGCGCGCTTCCAGAACGTGGTACACGGCCTTGAGCGTGTTCTCGCGTTGAATGCGCGCCGCGCCCGAACGCCGCCTCCACCAGCGCGCCACCACGCCGTGACGCGGGCCGAACAGGAAGGCGAGAACGAAAACCGCCGTCGCGGCGAGCACCATCAACGGACCGGTCGGGAGGTTCGGCCTCAGGAACGAAAGGAACGCGCCAAGCGCCCCGGCGCACAAGCCGAAGAGCGCCGCCAACGCGAGCAACCGGTGCATCCGATCGGTGAGCAGATAGGCCGCCGCCGCGGGCGTGATGAGCATCGCCGAGACGAGCACCACCCCCACCGCCTGCAACGCGATGACCACCGCGAACGCCAGCAGCAGCATCAGACCGTAGTGAATGGCTTGCACCGGAAAGCCCACCGAGCGCGCAAAACCGGCATCAAAGCTCGTCACGAGGAATTCTTTGTAGAAGAGCAGGATCATCAACACGGCGAGGCCCGTCGCGACGAGCATCAACTTCACATCGCCCTCACCGATGGCGGCGGCCTGGCCGAAGAGAAACTTGTCGATGCCGCTTTTGTTGCCGTTCGGCAGCCGCTGGATCATCGTCACGAGGCAGATGCCGACGGCGAAGAATGACGCGAGCACGAGCCCGAGCGCGGTGTCTTCCTTCAAGCGCGTGGTGTGCTTGATCAGATGCACCGCCGCCGCACCGAGCAGACCGGCGAGCACCGCACCGACGAAGATGGCGACGGGATCCTTGCTCATGTTCCAGAGAAAACCGAGCGCGACACCGGGCAACACCGCGTGCGAGAGCGCATCGCCCACGAGCGCCATCTTGCGCACGACGATGAAACCTCCGAGCAGACCGCAGGTGATGCCGAGCAGCATCGAGCCGAGCAATGCGTAACGCACCGCGGGATCCTGAAAGGTGAAGAAACGCAGCGCCTGCTCGGCGAGATCCGTCTCCACGAGATCCCCGATCCGCGCGGCG
Source organism: Pedosphaera sp. (assembly GCA_009691645.1). Taxonomy (GTDB): domain Bacteria; phylum Verrucomicrobiota; class Verrucomicrobiia; order Limisphaerales; family SIAT01; genus SIAT01. The sequence goes on from SIAT01000127.1 coordinate 3,959, forward strand.
TGGCCGCTGGACGGGCAGAGAAGGCAGAGGAGAAGGGAGAGAAGAGAGAAGACATGGGAGAGCGGGGCGCGTTCTGCCCGCATGGCGTGCGCTCCTAAATTCGCTGTCATCGTCTGGCGATTCCTCGTGCCACCCATGTGCTTTTCAAGCTCCATCTATCTGCTCTTCTCTACCTTCTATCCGCTATTCCTTCGCCCGCACGGCCTCGGCCACCTCGCTCAAGATTGTCAACCGGCCGCCGTAGGTGCTTTGCAGAAGGTCGTGGGTGAAGACCTGGTCGGTGGGGCCGAACGCGACGACGCGCATGTTGAGCAGCAGCAGCGAATCGAAGTATCTGCGCGCAGTGGGCAAATCGTGATGCACGACCATCAACGTCTTGCCGCGCGACTTCAACTCGTGCAGCAACTCGACGATGGCCGCCTCGGTGGCGGCGTCCACACCCGCGAACGGCTCATCCATGAAATAGAGGTCGCTCTCCTGCGCGAGGGCGCGGGCGAGGAAGACGCGCTGCTGCTGGCCGCCGGAGAGGTTGGAAATCTGCCGGTTCGCGTAGGGCAGCATCTTCACCTTGTCGAGACATTCACGGGCGATATCGCGGTCCTGCTTGCTCGGCCGGCGAAGTAGACCGAGATGGCCGTAGCGCCCCATCAACACCACGTCCATCACGCTCACTGGGAAATCCCAATCCACCGATTCGCGCTGCGGCACGTAGCCGATGCGCGTGAGATTTTTCTTTACCGGTTCGCCGAAGACTTTCACCCAACCGCTGCTGATCGGCAGCAGCCCCATCGCAGCCTTGATGAGGGTGGACTTGCCCGCGCCGTTCGGCCCGACGATGCCGACGAGCTTCCCGCGCGGCACGACGAGGTCGATGCCCCACAGCACCGGCTTCTTGTGGTAAGCGACGGTGAGATCGTGAATCTCCAGCGAGATGTCCGATCCCGGATTGTCTGTGGCCACTTTGTTCTCCGGCGAGGGCATTTTCAAAAAGTGACGGTGGTGCGCAGGCCGACGACCCACGCGTCCGGCGTGCTGCTCGTGCCGCTCGGGTGGCGGATCCACTGCACGTTCGGCTGCACGTTCCACCATGGCTTGAGCTGTATCTTGTAACTGCTCTCGACGACCATCTCGTAGTCGGTGTCGAGGTGCTTGCTGTGCTTGGCGTAAACAACGCCGACGCCGAACTGGTCGTCGTCGCGGCTCGGAATCAACCCTGTGTAATTGAAGCCTCCGTCGAAAACATACTCGAACGCCGCGCGGGCCGCTGGGCTGACGCCGCCGCGGAGGAAAAGACCAAGCCCCTGATTCTCGCCCTCCTTCTGGCCCGGCTCGCGCCAGACAAGCTGCTCGGCGCCGAAATAAAGGCCGTACGTCTGGTTCGGCGTGGCGGTGCCCGCCTGGCCGATTTGGTTCTTGTTATGCTGCCACGCGCCGACGCGGTACGCGCCGGGCAGGCCGGTGGCCTTCG
>SIAT01000128.1 GCA_009691645.1 Pedosphaera sp.
GAACAGCTCGCGGCTCGGCCGCGAATCGGCGTCCACGAACACGAACCAATCGCCCGCCGCCACCGCCGCGCCTGCGTTGCGCGCGCGGGCGATTTGGTTCTTCGGCTCGAACACCACCTTCGCCCCCGCGGCCCGCGCCAGTTCGCCGGTGCGATCGGTCGAGTTGTTGTCGCACACCACGACCTCCCACGCCCAACCGCGTTCGGTGAAGGCCGCACCCGCCGCACGGATGCTTTCCAGCGTACTGGTGATCAGTTTCTCTTCGTTGAATGCTGGCACGATGACCGAAATCTTCATCTCATCCATCTTGCCTGAACTGGCGGAAAAGCAAAGTCCGGTGAAATGCGTCTTGCGCCGTGCCGTGCCGGTTCTAACTTAGTGCCATGGAAAAAGTCCTTCGTTACCTCGCGCAGCACGAGCCGCGCTTCATCCGCGAGTTGTCCGAGTATCTTCGTTTCCCGAGCGTCTCCGCGCAGGCGAAACACGCGGGCGATGTCGCTGCTTGCGCGCAGTGGCTTGCCGACCACTCCCGCGCCATCGGCCTCGAGGCGGAGGTTCACAAAACGAAAGGGCATCCGATTGTCCTCGCGCGCACGCCGCGAGCGAAGGGGAAACGCAAGCCGCACTTCGTCGTGTACGGCCACTACGACGTACAACCGCCGGAGCCGTTTGATCTGTGGAAGACGCCGCCATTCGAGCCGCGCATTGAGGGGCGCAGCATTTTCGCGCGCGGCTCGACCGACAACAAAGGTCAGCACTTCGCTCATCTCAAAGCTGTCGAGGCCTATCTCAAAACCGGCACCGAACTGCCGTGTGATTTGACCTTCATCATCGAAGGCGAGGAGGAGGTCGGTTGCGAAAGTCTGCCGCCATTCCTGCGAAAGCACCGCGCCGCGTTGCGTTGCGATACCGTCGTTGTTTCCGACACGGGGATGCCGGACAAGCAACATCCCGCGCTCACCTACGCGTTGCGTGGCATCGCTGCGATCGAAGTGAAGCTGCATGGTCCGTCGCGTGATCTCCACTCAGGCATCTACGGTGGGTCGCTGGACAACCCCGCGATGGCCTTGTGCCAGTTGCTCGCGAAGCTGCGCGACAAGAACGGCCGCGTGACGGTGGCAGGTTTTTACGATGGCGTGAAATCTCTCTCAGCTTTTGAACGGAAACAACTCGCGCGCCTGCCATTCAACGCAGCGCAGTACCGGAAGTTCCTCGGCGTGCCGCAGCTCTTTGGCGAGCGAGGGCACACGGCTGTCGAGCAGCGCAGCGCGCGCCCGACGGTCGAGATCAACGGCCTCACCAGCGGCTATCAGGGGCCGGGAAGCAAGACCATCGTGCCGTCGTGGGCGAGCGCGAAGCTCACCTTCCGCCTCGTGCCGGGGCAGGATCCGAAGAGAATCCTCCATCTCGTTGCGCGTCATCTGCGCAAGATTTGTCCACCGACTGTCCGTCTGGAAATCTCGGAAGGCCACGGTGGCGAGCCGTATCTCGTCTCGCCCACGGGCCCGCAGGCGCAGGCGGCGTTGCGCGCATTGAAGGCAGCGTTCGGTCGCGAGCCGGTGTTGATGCGCGAGGGCGGCTCGATTCCGATCGTGAACGAGTTCAAGAAAATCCTCGGAGCGGACACGTTGCTGCTCGGCCTCGCTTTGCCGGATGACAATCTCCATTCGCCGAACGAGAAGTTCGATCTCGACAACTTCGCCGGCGGCTCGCGGATGAGCGCGCATCTTTGGCAGGAACTGGCCCAATGCGGCTGAGCGCGGGTTTTACGAGCTGGCACTGGTGTAGCGGCGGAGGGAGAGGCGCCAGAAAAGTTCGGAGACGGTGAAGCAGGCGAGGGCCATCGCCAGAAGTAGCGCCAGTTCCAACGGCGACTGGAGTTTGTTCGTCAGCAGTTTCACTGGGACATTCACGACCAGCAGGATCGGCAGGACGAATGTGAACACCGCTTTGAACAGGCCGTGGAAAGCGGCATCCGGCATCCGCGCGATGTTGAACAGGTTGTAGTAGCCATAGACGATGCCCTGGGCTTTGACCGTCCAGAAGCTGATGGCCGAGAGCAGAAACATTAGCGAGTAGTGGATGAGTAAGCCGATGGCGCAGAGGGCAAGGAAGCCGGCAATCTGCAGGGCGCTCGGTGCGAGGTGCAGTTCGCGCGCGGCGTACACCATCACGGCCACGGCGCTGCCGGCGTTGATGAAGCCGCCGAGGTCCACCTGCCGCAGCGAGACGAGAAAGCGGGTGTTGATCGGTAGGAGCAGCATGAAGTCGAGTTTGCCGGTGCGGATGTGCTCGGAGAGTTGGGTGCAGTTCACAAGAAAGAGGGCGGTGAAAATCTGCTGGATGAAATGCGCCGCGCCGACCAATAGCACCACCTCCCACTTCGTCCACGTGCCGATGCGTTCGGTGTGCGAGTAGATCACCGCCATGAAGGTGAGCTGCAATGCGAACCAGAGCATCTCGACCACGATCCAGAGAAGGAAGTTGGACTTGAAACCCATCTCGCGCGTGACGGAGTTTTTCCAGAGCGCAGCGTACAGGCCGAGGTAGCGGGCCAGTGGCGCGAGGGCGTTCGCGCCGGCTGATTTTTCCGAGACGCTTTTTGTTGTCGGATTCATCTCATCCTCCCACTGCCGCGTATTTCTTCACGCCGCGATTCCAGATGAACCGCGCCAATGCGTAGCTGGCCAGCACCCAGCCGGCCTGCACGGCGAGCCCCTGCCAGAGCGCGGCTCCGCTGACTTGGCCGAGATAAATGCTGACGGGGAAGAAGACCAGATAAGGGAATGGCGTGAAGTGCAGCGCCTGCGTCACGGCCGGCGGCAGGATATCCAACGGAAAGAGATGGCCGGCGGCGAGGTATTCAAAAGCGAACAGGATGAAGATGAACGTGGCGACTTCGAGCACCCAAAACGAAAGCAACGCCATCGTGTAGGAGATGAGGAATTGCAGCAGTCCAGCCATCGCGACTGAAAGAGCAAAGCCGACAAGTGCGGTGGCATCCTTTGGCAGGACGAAGTAGTCGCGCAGGGAAAAGATGAAGATCGAAATGGGCACGAGCGCGACGGCGGTGTAAATGAGGCGGCCGGCCGTGTAGAGGCAGAAACGGTAGGCGAGATAATCGATCGGCTTGACGAGGAACTGGCTGATGTTGCCATCGCGGATGTCGGTGGCGATTTGCCAGTCGTCCTCGGCCACGGCCGTGAGGGCGTCCACGATGGTGACGATCAGGTAGTACGAGATCATCTGGCGCAGTGTGTAGCCGGCCACGTCGCCGACGCGATCGCGATAGATGGTTTGCCAGAGCAGGATGGTGGCCGTGAGCGGGATGAGGCCGAAGAGGGCGCGCGCGAAGAAGTTCACGCGATAGACGAGCGTGTTCTGAATGCCGATGCCGATGATGTGCCGATACTTTTCCATTTGGGCTGCCGCTCCTTGCTTCTTCTTGCTTCCGAAAGTAGAACGAAGCCGTGAAAAAGCAATCCGCCGTTGCCGTCGATGAATCTGTCTCGCCCGGCTTGCGCCGTTATCTCTATTTCACCGCCGCCACCACTGGTGCGGCCATCATGGTGGTGGAGATTCTCGGTGCGAAGATGCTCGCGCCCTACATCGGCACGTCGCACTTCGTCTGGACGGCGCAGATTGCGGTGACACTCGTGGCGCTGGCATGCGGTTACTACTGCGGCGGCGTGATGGTGGATCGCTCGCCCAAACTCGGGCGGCTCTTCGGATGCATCCTCGTGGCGGCGGTTTATCTCTGTCTCACGCTGCCGGTGATGGAGCGCGTGGCCTATTGGTGTCTCGATTTCCGGCTCGCGATTGGTTCACTGCTCGCCTCGGCGTTCCTCTTTTTCGTGCCGCTGGCGCTGCTGGCGATGACCGGTCCGTTCCTCGTGCGCGTGTTGAGCCATTCGGTGGAAGGCGTGGGCGGCAACGTCGGCCGGCTTACAGCGATCAGCACGCTCGGAAGTTTCGTGGGCACCATCCTCATCGGCTACGTGCTGGTGCCGTTCCTGCCGAACTCGGTGACGATGTTCGGCACCGCAGCGGTACTGGTTCTCGTTGTTGTTGTGTTCTTCGCGAAATGGGGCAGGGAATCGCGTGCCAAGATTCCACTCGCTGCGGTTGGCTTGTTCGCGCTGTTGGCGGGAATCTTGGGCCTGATGCCAAAGCGGGAATCTTCCCAAGCGCAAGGACGCGAGTTATTCCGCAGCAATTCCAACTTCGGCCAACTTCAGGTGATCGAATACGCGCAAGGCGCCGATCGGCGCCTGATTTTTCAGAACGATTATCTCGTGCAGAACACTTACGACCCCGCCGCCCGCCAGAGCATCTCGATGTTCACTGCGATGTTGCACGGGTTAGCGCGCAGCTACACGGCGCGCACGGATGACGTGCTCTGCATCGGTATGGGCGTGGGCATCGTGCCGATGGCGTTCGCACGCGACGGCGCGCGTGTGGACGTGGTGGAGATCAACCCCGCTGTGGTGCCGATTGCGCAGAAGTTCTTCGACTTCGGCGCGAAGCAGATGAACGTGGCCATCGACGACGGCCGCCATTTTGTGAACGGCAGTACGAAACGCTACGACGCGATCATCCTTGACGCTTTCCTCGGTGACTCGTCCCCCACGCACTTGATGTCACGCGAGGCGTTCGCGGCGATGCAGCGTCTGCTCAAACCCGGCGGTGTGCTTGTGCTGAACTGTTTTGGTGAATTCGCGCCCGGAAAAGATTTTCTCGCCGCGTCACTAGACAAGACGCTGCGGGCCGTCTTCACCGGCGTGCGTTGCCACGCGTCGGGCAATGGGAACGTCTTCTTCGTCGCGGGCGACGTGGCGGAACCGAAGTTCGTGCGGGCGCCGGATGTGAGCCGCGAGCACGAGTTGGTGCGGTCGCAGGCCGAGTCAACGTATTCGAGCGTGGTCGAGGTGGATACCGCGCGCGGCCGCGTGTTGACCGATGATTTCAACCCAGTCGAGTTCCACGACGCGGCGAACCGCGAGCAGGTTCGCAAGCAGTTGGCTGGCGCGATGCGCCGCCGCTGAAGCCGGACGTTCTGCTGATGATGGAAAGCTGGCAGACGACGCGCAATTTTTCATTGAATCGCCGCTTCGCTCGCCGTGGAATGGCGGGATTAAATTTATGAAGCCCTTTCTGTTGCTGACCACCGTTGCGGCTGTTCTTGCGCCGATTCAACTCATCGCCGCCGAGGCCGAGCTGGACCTCTGCGTGTACGGCGGCACATCGGGTGGCGTGGCCGCCGCGGTGCAGGCCAGGCGCATGGGGCGATCGGTCGTGCTGATCGAACCAACCAAACGTCTCGGCGGGCTTACCACCGGCGGGCTTGGCCAGACGGACATCGGCAACAAGGCCGCCATCGGCGGTTTCGCGCG
>SIAT01000129.1 GCA_009691645.1 Pedosphaera sp.
CTCGCCGAAGCCTTGGTGGCCTTGCTCGGTGAGGAGTTGCAGGACGGTGTTCAGGAGATCGGGGCGGTTTGGTGGGTCATGTATTCTTGGGTGGTGGATGTGTTTAGGGAAACCCCAACACGAGAACCGCATGACCCGCCCTCGACCAGCTTTTGGCGCGGCACAACGGGCAGGAGAGAGCACATTTACAGAAAGGAATTTACACCGCCATTACTAGGAAAACAAACGTGGTCGATTGCCACTTACCACTAGACTTCGGAGCCTGGATTCACTAGCGTCCAAACATGCGCTCAGCCTCCGTGAATCCATCAAATTGGATCAATCCCGCAGCATCAAGCTTTCTCCATTCTCGCACCATCGAATACGGCCGGCCCGTTTCGAGTCTGAGCGGGATGTTCGTCTCTGTGCGCAGCTTGCTTTTATTCCTTTGCTTCGTCCAAATCGCATCCGCTGATGTTGATTTCAGAAAGCAAATACAACCCGTCCTCGAGAACGCATGCATCCGCTGCCACGGCGCGGACAAAGCCAAAGGTGGCCTGCGGCTCGATACCAAGGAAGCCTTCCTCAAAGGCGGATCGAGCGGCCCGCTGACCAACGCCAAAGAGCCGCAGAAGGGCGAATTGCTCCGCCGCATTTCTCTCCCGCGCGATCACGAAGACATCATGCCGCAGGAGACGGAACCGCTCTCCGGCCCGCACAAAAACTGGATCGCCGACTGGATCCGCACCGGTGCGCAGTGGCCCGACGGCGTCGTCCTAAAAATGCGGAAGAAGGAAGTCCCCGGATTGGCAGAAAAACAGTTCATCCCCGAGAAAGCGCCGGCATCCCTCGCCGAAGCCGCCGCGCAGACCGACAAGATTCTCAAACAGGAAAACGCCGTCGCCAAAGGCCCGCCAACCCCCGTCGCTGGTGTGATTGACGACCTCGCCTTCCTCCGCCGCGCGACGGTGGATCTCATCGGGCGCATCCCGACGGTCGAGGAAGTCAAACAGTTCGAGCGCGAGAACACCGTCAACCGGCGCGAGAAGCTGCTGGACCGCTTGATTGCTCACCCCCGTTTCACCGAGCGCTGGACGGTGTTTTACGCGGATATGCTGCGCGTGCGCTCGCAGGCCGAGGGCGGCGGGCAACTACTCGCCTACGTGAACCGCAGCGTCGCCGAGGGCAAACCTTACGACCAGATGACGCGCGAACTCATCGCCACGAACGGTCGGCCCGAGCAATCGCCTGCCGCCGGTTTCGCGCTGGGCGACGCCGCAAACCCGATGGCCCTCGCTGGCGCGACCTCGCAGATTTTCCTCGGCGTCCGCCTCCAGTGCGCCGAGTGCCACGATCATCCGTTCGATGACTGGAAGCAAAAGGAGTTTTACGAACTGGCCGCCTTCTTCGGCAATATCAAGCGCGTCGAGCAGGGCAAAAACATCAAGCGCATCTACACCACCGAGGCCAGCGAGACGGCGGTGAAATGGCCGCCCGAACGCGAGCAGGCAGCGAAGCGCAATGGCGTGGCCCCGAAGTTCCCTTTCGAGATGGTCAACTTCACGACCAAGCCGCACTACATCACGCGCCTCGAGGAACGCCGCAAGCCGGACACCGCCGGCATCAGCGCCATCGCCGCCAAGAAGGCGCTCGATGAATTGGTGGACGGGTTCAACGTCAAGCAGGCGTTGCGCGACACCAAGTCCGAGGCCGAAGTGCTCGCGGAAGCCAATGCCGCCGCGAAAAAGGGTGACGATGGCAAGAGTATCTACGTCCAGAGCGAGGAGCGGCGCCAACTGGCCGCGATGATCACCGACCCCCGCAATCCCTACTTCGCCCGCGCCTTCGTGAACCGCGTCTGGGCGGAGTTGGTCGGACGCGGATTCATCGAACCGCTCGACGACATCTCCGCCTACAACGCAATCCGTCATCCGCAGACGCTCCAATTCCTCGCGCAGGAATTCATCGCCAGCGGTTACGACCTGCGCGCCCTCGTGAAAGTGACCATGCTCACCGAGACCTATCAGCGCGGCCACCTCGCCGCCGGAGCCACTGCGGCCGATGTGGCGCGCGCAGAGGAATCTTTCACCACCACCCGCGCTCGCCGAATGTTGGGTGAAGTCCTCTTCGACAGCGTGGCGGCAGCGGGACATTTGCTCACGCACAAGTGGCCCGAAGGCGCGAATGTCCGCGAGGTGAAACGTCAAATTCGCATCCCCTTCGCCTCGCCCGCAATGGTCGCCGCCGCTGAGGACAAGAGCACCAACCAAACCGCCATGATGGCGATGATGAAACCGGCACAATCCCCCGCGCCGTATGACCTCGAAAAAGGCGCGAACCTCGACTTCGAAGCGCTGCTCAAGCCGACGAAAATGTCGAAGGACGACCAGTTCGGCGACGTGCTCTCCGAGTCGAAAATGGACCTCGCGATGAACAAGAAGATGGAGGACGAAGCGATTGAAGCCGTACGTCAGGCGCGCATCCGCCTGCTCCAGTCCGGCAACGCCGAGCGCTTCCGCCTCGAAACCATCTCCGCGCTCGTGGATGACAATCCGAAGTTCGACAGCACGTTGCGCATGGCGACGCCGGCGCCGCCGGCGCATTTCCTCCGCGTCTTCGGCCAACCCGCGCGTGACAACCTCGGTGAGTTCCGTGACGAGTCACCCTCGCTGCGCCAGCAGTTGATGATGCTCAACGGCAAAATCACGCATGAAGCTTCCCGCGTCGGCCCAATGGAGCCCGTTCACCAACTCATCAATGGCCCGAATGCCAAGCCCGATCAGGCCATCGAGTTGGTCTATCTCGAAATCTTCACACGCCGCCCCACAACAGAGGAGTTGGTCGAAGCCCGCTCCGTTATCACCAGCGCAAAAACCCGGATGGAAGGTCTCGGAGACCTCCGTTGGGCCATGCTCAACTCCCACGAATTCCGTTATCTCCCCTAAACCGCCATCCCTAAAAAACCATGAGCTCCTGCACTGACTACTACACGTCCCGCCGCCGGTTTCTCACTCAGTTCGCCGGCACAGCCGCGCTTCTCGGCATGCCGATCAACCGGCTCGTCGCCGCGATCGGTTCCGCCCACGCGCCGAAAGCCACGTCCGTCGTCCTCTTCTGGAATGGCGGCGGCATGAGCCACCTTGATACTTGGGATCCGAAGCCGGGCCGTGAAGTCGGTGGCGAGTTTGCTGCCATCAAGACCAGCGCCAACGGCATCCAGATCAGCGAAATCTTCCCGCAACTCGCCAAGCAGATGCATCATTGCGCGGTCATCCGCTCCATCGCCGGCACGAACGGCGACCACGGGCGCGCGACGTACGAACTCCAGACGAGCTATCCGCAAAACCCCGCGCTCGTCCACCCGGGCCTCGGCTCGTTCGTCGTGAATGAGAGCCAGAAGGCCGGTGATCTCCCCTCCTACATCAGCATTGGCGGCATGGCTCCGCGCGCCGGCTACCTCGGCCAGCGTTGCGAGGCCTACTACATCGGCCTGCCCGGCGAGCGCGATCCGTATCTCGCCTTCCCCGACGGCATCCACCACGAGCAAGGCCAGCGCCGTCTGGAAGTTCTCGCGAAGATGAACCTCCGCACGTCCGGCAAACTCGCCGCGCGCGACCTCAAGGAAGCCGACGTCGCGCTCAAGGACGCCGTCACCCTGATGAAAAGCCCCGCGCTTTCATCCTTCGACCTCGACAAGGAAAATCCGAAAAACCTCGAGCGCTACGGCCTCACCGAGTTCGGCCGCGCCACACTGCTCGCCAAGAAGCTCGTCGAGACCGGCGTGCGTTTCGTGCAAGTGAATCGCGGCGGCTTCGACAACCACATGGACGTCTTCCCCGCCATGCGCAACCACGGCTCCGTCATGGATCCCGCCGTCGCCTCGCTCATCGAAGACCTCGCCGCCTCGGGCCGGTTGGAGAAAACTCTCGTCATCATGCTGAGCGAATTCGGCCGCACGCCGAAGATCAACAAGGATGCCGGCCGCGACCACCACGCCCGCGTCTTCAGTTGCTTCCTGGCCGGTGGCGGCATCAAAGGCGGACAGGTCATCGGCTCGTCCGACAAGGACGGTATGGCCCCGGAGAATCGCCCCGTGCAGGTCGCAGACATCCACGCCAGCGTCTGCCACGCCCTCGGCATCGACCACACCCGCGAGTTGACCACGCCGCTCGGTCGCCCGATGAAGTTGGTCAAGGAAGGCGCCAAGCCGGTGACCGAACTGTTCGCCTAATCACCTCACCTCGAATCTTGGAGCGCGGACGCCAACGTCCGCGCTCTTTGCTTTTCGGGCATGGTAGGGCGCGGTGTCCCCGCCACGCGGCAGACGACGAAGCTTCTTCTCCCTCTCCTCGATCGAGGAAGAGAGGGAGAAGAACTTTTGCACTCCCTCCGGCAGCTACTTCTCTTCCTTCTTCGCCGCGCCGCCGAGGGTCACATCAATGCCGTAGGTCAGCGTGAGATCCTGGTGGGCGCGACCGGCCCACGAGGTGTTCAGGTGGACTTTGCAGACGGTCTTGAGCGTGCGGATTGCAGCCTCCTTGTCGCCCTTCGCAGCGTAGTGGCCCGCGATCTTGTATTGCGCCTCGGGCGCGGCGCTCTTGAAGAAGTTGAGCACGCCCACCAGTGTCTGGATGGAGACGTCGTGCTGTTTCATCGCGCCCTGACACTCGGCGATGCGGAAGAGGGACAGCGGCTCGCGCTGGGATTGATTGTAGCAGGCGATGGCTTCCGGATACTTACCGGTGCGGTTGAAGACTTCGCCCAGCCGCCACTGAATCGCATCGGACTGCTGCGGATGCTTGTTGAGCATCGCCTGGAAGGCTTCGATGCAACTCTTCCAATTGTTTTCCTCGCCGTAGGTCTCGGCAATTTCGGTGTCGGCGACGTATTGATTCTTCAACTCGCGATAGACGAGGCGCGCTTCGCCTCGCTTGCCACCGGCACGCAGGTAGGCGGCGTATTCACCGCGGAACGTGTCGTTCTCCGGGAACTTTTTGGACAGGGCGGCGAAGCGCGTGGTGGCCACCGGCGTGTCGCCGGCGTAGGCATGGATCCGGGCGCACCAGTGCTCCAGCGAGACCTTTTGTGCGGGGTCATCTACCGGCTGCCGCTCGATGAACGACACGGCGTTGGTCGCGATGGTGGTGCGGAGCTTCGTGCCCTTCTCACCGTAGAAGGCCGGGATGTGCTGGCCGTGCATGGCGTCGGCGGTCCACTGAGCGAAGGTCAGCAACGCGTCCTTCTTGCGCACGCCATCCACGAGCGCGAAAGCGTCGGGAGTCTTCTTCTCGACGAGGCGGTGCATCACGATGCGGTGCTGGGCGATGTTGTGAAGTCC